>SCUG01000481.1 GCA_004297645.1 Saprospiraceae bacterium
ATCGCAAACCGTTTTTCCATTTTGAAATATGATGATGGTAAAATTAAAAATTCTCGTAGCAATAGTTTGCCTGATTCCGGCACTTCAATTCCGCTGTGCGGAACATTTGGGCGAAGCCCAAAAAACCGGAGCGCAGCAACCGGCGAGCGAGGCAGCCACCGAATCCATCCTTCCCGGGTCGTACCGGATGGAACTGTACTTGCCTCGCTTGGCGGGCAAAAAGGTAGGCCTTTTGGTCAATCAAACTTCGATGGTAGGCAATCGCCACCTCATAGATACGCTGCTGCGGAGTGGGGTGGAGGTGGTTAAAATTTTCGCCCCGGAACACGGCTACCGCGGCGTTGCTGCCGATGGCGAAGAGGTAGCTGATGGTAAAGATGCCGCCACGGGTATTCCCGTCATTTCGCTGTACGGAAAACAGCAAAAACCAGGCGCCGCAGCGATGGAAGGGCTGGACGCCTTGGTGTTCGACGTTCAGGACGTGGGGGCGCGGTTTTACACATACACTGCCACCCTGAGCTTGTTGATGGAGGCCTGTGCTGAAAACTATCTTCCACTGCTGGTGCTCGACCGGCCCAACCCCAACGGCCATTACGTGGACGGCCCCGTGCTGAGGGTGAGCCACAAATCCTTTGTGGGGCCACACCCCGTACCTGTGGTTTACGGCATGACCACCGGCGAATGGGCCAGTATGGTCAATGGCGAAGGGTGGCTCGCCAACGGGGAACATTGCGACCTGACCGTCATCCCCTGCGCCGGCTACGGCCACCGCTCTTTCTACCTATTGCCCGTGAAGCCATCGCCCAACCTGCCCAACATGCGCTCGGTTTACCTTTACCCGTCGCTGTGTTTTTTCGAAGGCACGGTGGTGAGTGTGGGCCGGGGCACTGATAAACAGTTTCAGGTGTACGGGGCGCCGGGGCTGGAAATTGGCGGCTATTTTTTTACTCCCCAACCCAATGCCGGCTCGAAATACCCGCCACAGCAGGGGCAGCAGTGCCGGGGTTTCGACCTGTCGGACATGCCGGAGGACAAGCTGCAAACGGCCGGGCTGAACATCAGCTATTTGCTGGAGGCCTATCGGGCCTACCCGGACAAAGCTCACTTTTTTCTGCCCACGCTCTATTTTGATAAATTGGCGGGTAGCGCCGAATTGCGACAGCAAATACAGGCGGGCCTCGGCGAGGCAGCAATCCGTGCGTCGTGGCAGCCAGGGCTGGATTCTTTTAAAATCATTCGGAAGAAATACCTATTGTACCAGGATTTTGAAGGAGAGCCTGGGCGTTAGAAAACATACCTGGCCTGTACCTTCACTTCTGATTTCGTATTCCCTGGAATTTCGTCCAATCCCGAACCCACGGTTTTTTGGCTGGGAAAATAGAAACGGGCGTATCTCGCCTCCATCGTCAGGTGCCGGATACCACGGTACCGCAGGTTTAGGTAAAAACGGGTGCCACGGCCATAATAGGCGGGAATTGAGAAGGTGCTAAGGATGTCGTTTTCGTACTCGTAAAACCGGATGTTGTAGCTCTCTGAGTCAAAAATTGCGGCTCGCAGGCTGAACGAAAGCGGATAGGTTGTGGAGCTGAAAATGATGTCCTGATAAAAGGCGGCGCCCGTTTCTTTGGTGCCGTCGAAGTCAGAAAAACCCGCATCCAGACGATTTCTCCATTCCAAGTTTTTACTCAATTTGTACGAAAGGTGCAGGCGGAACTGCATGTTTTGCCGGGTGGCTGTGCCACTGGAATGTGACTCCGGCGCTTGCACATCTTCGTCTTTGCGTTCATTTTTCAGTTGGGCATAGGCCTCCATTTTTTTGTGGATGGAATAAGTCAGGCGCATCAACCATTCATTGCCGGTGCTCGGTAAACTTGCGCTGAAGTTGGCCCAGGGATGGTGCCACAGGTCGAAATAGGTGTTCAGTTGCCAATGCGAATTGGGCCGGGCGGTCAGTCCGAAATAGGTGCCCGATTCGTTGCGGGCGCCGGTGGTTTCGGCGAATGGCTTTGGGTGCGGGCTTTGGAAATCCCGCGGAAACCGGCGGTCGAGAATGGCAAATTCCACCCGCGAGTCCACGGCGAACAGCAAACTGTTCAGCATGGCCACCGCTCCGTTGCTACTGCTTGCGGCTTCGCCGGAAAAGTGAAAATTGCGAAAGTGGAAGGTATAGTCAGCGCTGAAATTCAGCAGTTTGTCTCCGTTGAAATAGTAGCTGTTGTAAAGGGCGGGCCGCAGCGCGAGCGGCTGGCTTAGGTGCTCGTAAACGGTATTGACGGCGAGTTCCAATTTCCTGTTTTCAAATTTAAGCGAACCTCCAGCCGAAGTTTGCCGCACACTTTTTTCATCCGCAATTTCGGCAGGGGTTCGGTGCAGCCCCGACGATTGAAGGGAACTGACAAAGGCGAACGATGGGGCATCCGGTTCGCCGGGGATGTTGCCTTCTCCGACCTGGTTGCCATCCGTTCGCAGCGTGGAGCCGAATGCCAGTACCTCCATGTTTTTGCCGAAGGCAAAAATAGCCGCAGCCCCCCGGTAAAAGTCCACTTCATTCACCGAAGAATGGGGCTTGAGCCGGGCGCTGGCGCGTTTTATAGCGGAGGTAATTGCTCCCTTTTTCGGAGCGAAGCCCTGATAAAGCACCAGCCCCTGACCGAGTGCTACTTCGTAATCGCCGAGCGCCAATGCCCGCAGCCTTCCTTCCGCATTGTTCAGGAAAATATGGGCCGAGTAAAAGTCGAACCCCCGTGGATTATTTCCTTTAAAAAATTCTTCCCCGGCGTCTTTTTCGGCTGTGATGCCGGCACTCAGGCGGTCGTAATAGTTGAACCTATACCGGGCGTAAAGCCTGTTTTTGCTGCCGAGGTACCGGCTGTTGGTGCTGTCGCCGGGAAATGCAGCAAAGCCTTTTGGGGTCTCAATCAGACTGGTCCAGCGCAGCAGTATTTCGTGCTGACCGTTGGTGGCGAGGCTGCTGCGTGAGAGCGGCGGCAGCACCGGCTGGCGCAGACTAATGTAGGGGAGCAGTTGAAAGATGGTATTTAAATCGAAACCAGGAACCGCCTGCAACTCATACAACTCCACGAAATCGCCGGTCAATGAGCGGTAAGAAAGCAGCGCCTCGATTTGAATATCCGTCAGAAAAGGGAAAATCTGCAAGCCTTCACGGGAGGCCCGGTTGAGATTGAGCGGGTGTTTTTGGAGGTATTCGAGCCTGCCCGTCACGTCTTCGTAGTCGAAGTCCTCCGTCTGTTGGTCCTGGGCAAATTCTTCGATTATCCCTTCAAATTCTTCGTTTTGAAGTAGAGAGTCCGTCTGAGCGGGCAACATTTCGGCTGACAAAATAAGGAGGAAAATCAGGGCTGTTTTCATTGCAAAAAAGGACAGGTAGCCAAAGGTAGAGCATAAAAGTAAAAAAAAATGTACTTCTGCCTGGCCGTTCGATCATTTGCCGGAAGGCGGCGAAATGGAAAATTTTTCAAAAGATAACCTTTTGGCAGAAAAGATAATTTGGCGGGACTCTGAATAACCGCCCGCTTGCGGCAAGCACTGAACGGCAGACGGCATTTATCGCTATCTTTGCAAAAAGATTTTTCCGTGAAAACAATTTCTCTATCTCACACCGAAATCACAAAGGAAAGCGGTCAGGCGCCTAATAACAGCCCGACCGCTTTTCTATTTTACTGAACCATTTAATCATCAAAATCTCCTTTCAACATGGCAAAGTTCAAGTTTGAGTACATCTGGCTCGATGGCTATAAACCAGAGCCTCACCTGCGCAGCAAGACAAAAGTGCTGGAGTTCGATTTCTTTCATGGCGACCTCAAAATTCTGCCGCTGTGGGCTTTCGATGGCAGCTCCACCCAACAGGCAGAGGGCCGCTATTCCGACTGCATCCTAAAACCTGTCGCCGTTTATCCGGACCCTGGAAGAAAGAGTGCCTTCCTCGTGATGTGCGAGGTGCTGAATCCCGACATGACCCCCCATGAATCCAATGTGCGTGCAACTTTTGAAGATGATGATGACTACTGGTTCGGGTTTGAGCAGGAATATGTGTTAACAGAAGACAGCAAACCCCTTGGGTTCCCGAAACAGGGCTACCCCCGGCCGCAAGGACCGTATTACTGTTCGGTAGGTTTGGAAAACTGCGCTGGCCGGGAACTGGTCGAAGAACATTTCGACCTGTGTCTCGAAGCTGGCCTCAACATCACCGGTATCAACGCCGAGGTACTACTTGGGCAATGGGAGTTTCAAATTTTTGGTAAGGGCAAGCGAGCTGCTGATGACCTTTGGGTAGCCCGTTACCTCCTCCATCGCGTAGCCGAGCATTACGGCGTGGCAGTGGAATTCCACCCAAAACCCATCAAAGGCGATTGGAATGGCTCCGGCATGCATGCCAATTTCTCCACTGGCGAGATGCGCGACAAAGGGGGCAAAGAGCTTTTCGAAGCCATTTTCGAGAAATTTGCCATGTATCACAAAGAACATATCCATGACTATGGCTCAGACAACCATGAGCGCCTCACTGGTCTGCACGAAACCCAAAGCATTGACCAATTCTCATGGGGCGTGAGTGACCGGGGGGCCTCCATTCGTATCCCGGTTGCCACTGCTCAGGACTGGAAGGGCTACCTCGAAGATCGTCGCCCGGCCTCCAATGCCGACGCATACCGCGTCATTAAGAGGATGATGAAAACCCTGGGCCATGCCTTTGAATCTCATGCTGAAAAAAACGGCACCAGCAAGAAGAGCAAGAAAACTGACATCGCTGCTGAAAATTGATAGCCGCCTATCAGCTACGTGAAAAGCCGCCCTTTTTACGAGGGCGGCTTTTCTTTTATCGAGAATCAGCGTCTCTCTTTTACGCTCTGAAGCCAGAGCTTACTGTCGGAGTAGGATAGTAGATGATGAGTTCTTGTAAATAAAACAGCTCCCCTGTTTTTAAATTGTTCCACCTTATAATGTCGGCTTTGGAGCATCCGCAGAGCGTGGCCAACTTTTCAAGAGTGCTACCGCTTTGCACTGTCCATGTAGTCATGGAATAGCTTTTTTTACTGACTTGAACCATAGCGCTCAGCCCTGGTTCGCGAGGGTGGGATTCCAGGAAAGTCTGGTATGCCCGGTGAGGAAGTACGATGAAATTGCCTTTTTTCGAGGCTGGCAAATGGCAGCCATTGTAGGCCGGGTTCAATGTTTTTAAAGTGAAAAGGCTGACACCTGTTTCCTCAGCTATCTCGTTAAAATTGTAGGCATCGAAAACCCGGATGGTCTTTGTATTTCTCAGTTCGGCATCGGAATATACAGGGTAAAGCTGGTGTTCCAGGTTGTAGGTACAGATGTATTGAGCTGCTAAGAATTTGGGGATGTACCGCTGTGTTTCTAACGGCAGGTACTTCCGCACCTCCTCAAAATCTTTGCTACAGGCAGCTTCTATGGCTTTGCTCAAACGCCTTTCGCCACAATTGTAGGCTGCCATGACCAGATCCCAGGCTCCAAACCGCTCATACAAATAGGCAAAATACTTTGCCGCTGCTCTTGTCGATTTATAGGCGTCTTTCCGCTCATCTATCTTGCTGTTAATTTGTAGCCCTTGGTATTTAGCTGTGGTACTCGTGAATTGCCATAACCCGGCTGCTCCTACAGTTGAAGAGGCATAAGGCCGCAATCTCGATTCTATGACAGGAATGAATTTGAGTTCGGGCGGGAGTTTATACAGCTTCAAGTAGTGTTCGAAGAGGGGAAAATAAAACTCCGCTGTACCTAATATCTTTTGTGTATCATACGAATTGAGAAGATACCCGCGCAGGTATCCCATGACTTCGTCGTCGTAATCGCCTTGAATGATGGTGCGGATATTGGAAAGAGGGGGTGTGAGATCTTCCACCGAAAAGAAAGAGGCGGTAGCACTTTTGTTGGCCCCTGTCAGGGAAGGACTAAAAGCCACCAATAGCAATAAGCATAGGGTGGGTGTTGTCCATAGATTTCTCATAAGATAAAAATTTGTTCACGGGATTATGCCGGCCTGTTCAGGGGATTAACAGGCGGCATTTGTTCATCTTGCGACAAACGTTTTTGTTACATAAAATTTGGCTGTCGTATCTGTGGGGGGAAATTTTTGAAGCCATTTTTTGAGTTGTTCAGGCTTCATTTTGGAAGTAATAAATTGGAGGGCGTTCGTTTTGGATACAATTTTCAGAACCGGCGATTGGGAGAATTGAGGAGGGGAAAGTGAATGATAAAAAACAAAAACCAGACCGCCCTGCCCATCATGAATATTAGCCGGGCAGATTTTGGGACTGCAAGTCGTTTGAATGAAACTTCGCGGCTGACCGTAAATGCGTGACCTCCAGTGCATAGTATGCCGGAGAACCAGCAAATAGCGCCGCTGCCATGTTCATCGAAAAAAATCAGATGAATTTTGAGCGAATCCCTGAATCTGCCGCTTCAGCGGCTGCGTGGGGGCTTAATGCAGGTGCCTGATTCTGATTTTAAGCCAAGTGCATAATGTCAGATAATAACAAAAAAGCTGCTCCCCTTGCGGGGAGCAGCCAAACTTTACTCCAAATCTATCTATCCTGTTAATCTTGTTTTTACTACTGATTGACCAGAGTCATCTTTCGGGTCGTCTGATAAGTGGGAGTTTGCAGCCGGTAAAATAGTACCCCATTTGTGGGAAGGTCCCGCCGCTGGATGACCACTTCGCTGTATCCTGAGGGGAATTCATCTTCGATGCTCCGAACCTCCCTTCCATTGGTATTGAATAGTGTGATGGATGCCCGGCAAGCCTCTGGCAAGCTGAATCCTATGGTGGTACGGTCGCTGAATGGGTTCGGAATATTTTGGTATAACTCCGGCTCGCTGGCCGCAAGTGGTGAGGCGACGATACCGTCGTAATTCATCCCCACGTTTACTACCTTCGGTATGGAACCACCCATACCAATATAGGCCTCGGCGCTCGTGAATCGAGAGTCTATATGAACCAATTCGTGCAGTGTACCAGCGTGTCTTACGGTGAATTGCAGTTTGGCTATGGGTACTCCGTCTTCGAGGTTGAGTGGTTGCGGCTGGTGCCAGGAAGCAGTGATGGCTCCTTCGGATACTAAGGCAAAGCCGAAGTTTTCTGAGGTGGTCACCTGCGTAGAAATGGCCGATGAAAAACCGAGGAAGGCAGGGTCGAAAGTCAGGGTGAACTGAAATCCTGACACAGCTTCGAAATCTTTTGCTTTCAGCGTCAGGGTCACCGTCTCACCGGGTTGGAATACCTCATCCTCTGCATCGAACCAGAGAGCGGCCGAAGAGCGGTCTTCATTGCCTTCGGCAAAATTGTCATTGGGCACGGCGCTGCCATTTACGTCGCCTATTTTGATAGCGGTGAAATCAGCGTTTGCCAGGGCTGTGCTCAGGTTATTTATATTGATGACTTCGGGGAACACGGTCTCCCAGGGGTTTCCAGGATTTGGGAACACAAAACTCTTGTCCACGAAGCGCCACGATGTGTTGTTTGGAAATTCCAAGTTGATGTACAAAATCATTTTCCGCAATTCCACGAGGTCGAAAGTGGTAATGCTCCCAGAGTGATTCACGTCGGCGGCGATGCGCTTATAAGGAGAGTCCAAAGGCTGGATGCCGAGAATATGCCTCGATATCAGCACGAGGTCGAAAGTGGAGACGCCATTGAGCGGGTTATCGTCTTTGAGTGGAGTAACCGTGTAATCCAATCCTGCATCAAGGCCGGTGAATTCGTAGGTTCCATCGGCACCGGTCATGGTGCTGAAGTTATCATTATTCGTGCTGTTTAGTTGAATATTCACATCCTGAACTCCGTCGTTAGCAGCCGTCACCGCAGAGCCGCTGAGCGGCAGACCGGTGTCACAATGGAGCATATTGTCTTGCACGATGATGAAGGTGGCGCAGTAATCCTGATTGCCGGCGGCATCAGTTACCCAAATTTCCACGGGTATTTCAAGTAAAACCTGGTTGCAGGTAAAGATGTGGCAACTGTCGCCAACATCTGTTGAGAAGGAATAGGTCAGCTCGCCACCGCAGTTGTCGTAGCTGCCATCATTGAGGCTGGATGCGCAAATCTCGACCGTGCCGGTTTCCATAATTTCTGCCACAAGTCCATTTGAGCAGACAGCCACCGGTTTCTTACAATCTACGACCGTGAAATCCACGCCGATGTCTGATTCATTGCCGCAGGCATCCGACACGATGTAATGGATGCGGTGCTTGCCGAGCGGAAGGTAGCCGTCGTAGAAGCCCTGGCCGTTTAGGTCGAACGACAGGTCACGGAACAGGTCAAGGTGGTAAACAATTTCGAACTGGTCAGTGCATTCGCCATCTATTTGGATGGGTAAAAACACGTGGCCTAACTGGCAAGTAGTGTCATAGCTGCAAAACTCACTGCTGAATGGGTAGGATAGTGCAGGCGGCGTATCGTCGTTTATTTTGATAATTTGCTGGTATTCGAAGCTTCCCTGGTAGCTGTAAAATGTCTCGTCAATCCATTCACCATCGGGGTTGTTGTTGACGATGTTGGCCGGGACGTAAGGGTCGTAGAAGCACCAGTTATGCACCTTGTATGTTCGCACGATTTGGAAGCACGCAGAGTCGCCGGTGAGGTTAAAATACTGGTCGCTAATGTTCACCGCAAATTGGTCGCAGCCGTAGTTTTCTATTTGAACTGATGCGGCCGGAATAGAGTCACCGCAGCCGCCGTAGTAGTTGGGCGGGAAATGGATAACCCAATCGGTAACTGGCGTCACCTGAATGATTTGTTTGCAGGTGCCGGAGATATTGCCCGAGCTGTCCACAGCGACGAACTTCCGGATGACGGTACCTTCTCCGCAGGCGTTGATGAAAACATCATAAGGCAGCTCTATGACCGAAGCGCCGCAGTTGTCGTAGGCCGAGGCCTGGCCGAAGCCATTGACCCAGGCCTGGTCAATGTCGGCAGGTAAATCGGTACATGCGACGACCTTATTTGGCGGAGCAATGCAGGTTGGAGCGATTTTGTCGGAAACCAGCGCCGTAACCATACACTCGTTGTGGTTGCCAAAGCAGTCATACACCCGCATCACCACCATCACCGTATCATCATCGCAGGAGAAAGAGACCGTGGGGGCAAAATAGCTGTCGGATTGCCCCATCCGCTTTACCACCATGTTACTGATGCAACAATTGTCGTGGCTGCCGTCGTCGAAAGTAGTGGCAAACACCTCCGCATACCCTGTGATATTGAGGTTGACGTCAGTTATTTCATCGCAAACGACCGTTGGTGCGGTGTAGTCCCCCACCGTTGCACTTACCGGAAGTTCCGTCACATTGCCGCAGGCATCAATGGCTTTGTAAATGATGATATGGTTGCCAATGTTCAGACCAGGCGAAGGCACATACCCGCCGTCGGCGCCATCGGCGCCATTCACATACACCGCTTCGCCTACCGGCGTAAAGATGCGGATGGTGACATCTCCGCATTCATCGCCAAACGAAGTGGGTGGCGGCAGCAATCCTGTCGAGGTGCAAAAGATGGAGAGAATGCCCGGGTTGGTGGCGTTCAGCGTAATGTCCGGCACACTCAGCGTCGGAGGAATATTGTCCATTATTTCGATAACCTGTTCATTGTCGTTGCCATTAATGTCTTCGGTAATGATGTCGCCGGTACACCAGTCAATGACTGTCCAGGTGCGGATAATCTTAAAAGTATTGCCGCAACTTCCCAGGATTTCATCCTGATAAACAAAGGTGTATTGGCAATAAACACCACTGGTTCCCGACGGGATTCCTGAGCCGGTGGTCTCTAAATGCCCGGTCAGCGGGGTAGGTCCAGTGATGTTGGGGTATTGGTTGAAGTCAGCACAGTCCCATGAGCGGTCCTCAGGAAAATCAATTGGGCCATTAGGCGTAATAAACAGGTGCTGCACGCAGGTCGAGCTATTGCCATAGTTGTCGCTTGCCGCCCAATGTTTTGTGACAAGCACCCCGCTGCAAATACTGTCATTGTCGATTTGAATACCCGTCAGAGAAAGGTCCACATCGGCGTCGCAGTTGTCCACCACGGTTGGGGGCGGAAAACTGTCGAGTTCCACCTCGCAAGAGATGGCGGATGTGTCAGCGGGGCAAACGAACACAGGTGGTTTATGGTCTTCCACAAAGATGGTACTCCAACAGGAATTGCCGTTACAGTTTACCGTAACGGTACCGGTGAGTGTGATGCCGATGAGGCTGCAATCCACCACGTCGTTGAAAGTGGCTCCCCACGGAGCGCTCACTACCACGGTAAATCCCTCAAAGGTATTGTAATTGCCTTCGAGCAACATTCCGGGGGTGATGACTGCCTGCCCCGTCTGGTCGAGCGAGACATAGATAAGGTCTTCGCACGACAGGTTGTTATTTTTTATAAAAACCGTAAGTTGTGCCGTGCCGGTGGCCCCGCCTGGAGCGGTTTCCGTCACAGAGACGCTTTGTGTGCTGTTTTGTGGCCCGTTCCATTTCACCTCAATGTAGGTGCCCATATTTTGCAAAATGGCACCGCCGGGCGATACGCTCCAGGCATACGAATCGCCGGGTGAATAAGGGGTGGAATAAAAACGGGAATCGCCCTGGCACACCACAGCATCGCCAGTGATGACGGGGGCGGGTTGCCCGAAGGATTGAATAAATGCACTAAGTGCAAGAGTCAGGATAAGGCATAGCCTCCTGAAAGCCGGTTTACTAATGTCCGGTTTCATAATGGGACTGGGTTTTGTTTAAGAATTTGGAGTTTGAACTCGGCGGAAAAGGAGGCAACTGTTTAAGAATATCCTGGCTTGGCGAGGAACAAAACCGGGCTTATAGTTGAATAATCCGGCTGCACCTCATGCGCCAAGAGTCACGAGATTTCTTTTCTTGAGAAAAAATAATGGATGTAGGAGAAGCAAAAAAAAGGAAGCAAGGATAGGAAAAGGTAGTTTTCTCAGTGTATGTCCATCGGTTTTCAGGGTTTTAAAACAGTATTTCTTGTGGTCCGTAAAACCTTGTTTTTTAGCAATTTGATTACCCTTAGTCAAAAGCCTTGCCTGATTTGTTTAATGTATCTACCTAATTTTGGGTAATTTTTAATTCGCCTTAATAAGCCATGCTTAAACAGCTTGCATTCAGATTCCTTTTAATCCGTTTTGCCAGGCAGATTTTTCAATCCAACCCATTCTAAAAGTAGATTGACTTTGCGCTACTTTCGAATGCCTTTGTGCAAGAAGTAGGATGTGCAAAAAAAAAACACCCGGAGTTGCCAGTTCTCCGGGTGTTTTAACTTTTTGCCTGATTTCTATTTCAGGGTCCTGATGTAATTGACGATGCTCCAAATTTCCTCCGTGTCGGGCAGTTTCTTTTTAAAAGAAGGCATGTCATCGCGCCCTTTGGTGATTTTGTAAAATAAAGCCCCATCGGTTTGGGCTTGGAACGATGCTTCGGTGAAGTCGCCACAGGCAGTTTTGAGGCTTGCGGCCTTGGTGCCATCGCCAAGGCCACGCTTGCCGTGGCAGGAAGCGCAGTGCTTCAGGTACAGCGATTTGCCATTTGAAAGTGATTCCTTATCCGCTCTGATGGGGTTTGCCGTGTTCTTGTCTTTTTCCGGAACGGGCCAATCCTTGGCCCCGGTGGAAGTTGAGGGGGCAGGTTTCGGCACCTCCGGCTTGGCGGGAGGTGCAGGTTTCTCCGCTGTCTTCGGTGCTGTTTGCACGGGTGGTTCGGGCTTTCCGGCAGGAGTTTCGACGGG
>SCUG01000482.1 GCA_004297645.1 Saprospiraceae bacterium
CGAATCTCCCCGCTTTCTGCTCAATGCCTACCTGGTCTTTTCGCTGCGCTACCAAATCGCCAACGACTATGAAAATACACTAAAAGTATGTGAGGAAGCAGTCCGGTTATTTAAAAAGAAAGGGAAAACGGTGCCCAAAACCAACCTGCTTGTATTTTTGAACAGAATAGCCAGTTGCCAGATCCAGTTGGGGTATTATGAAAAAGGAGAGCAGACCATTCGACAATGCAAAGCCCTTGTGGAAGAAGGCATATCCAACTGGTTTGTCGTCTCAGAATACCACCTCATTTTGCTGTTTCATTCACGCCAATACCAAAAGGCCTTTGCTGTTTTTGTGGAATCATTCTGGCACCCCGGCTTCAAGAACCTACCGCCGGCCCATCAGGAGCGCTGGAAGATGTACGAAGCCTTCATCCATTATTTCATCGCTACCGGTGCCATCGAACCGGGCCTGAAAGAAGAAGTCAAATTAGGCAAATTCAAACTCCAGAAATTCCTGAACGATGTGCCGGAATTTTCGAAGGACAAGCAGGGCGGCAACATTACCATTCTCATTCTTCAAATTCTGTTTCTCCTCAAGGCCAATAAATACGAAGACGCCATATCAAGGCTCGAAGCGCTCAACGCATACTCCCACCGCCACCTGCGGAAAAACGACACCTTTCGCAGCAACTGCTTTATTCACATGCTGCTTCAGGTTCCGGGTTCTTATTTCAATAAAAAGGCCGCGGACAGGAAGACTAAGAAGTACGTGGACAAACTCAGGGAAATGCCACTGTCGCAGGCCAAGCAAAGCGGGGAACTGGAGCCGGTACCTTATGAGCACGTGTGGGAGTTCGTGCTGGCCTCATTGAAAGGATAACCTTCAATTCTCATCTTCAGCCGGTAAAATTGGCTGATATTTGCCGCTCATTTTTCACAAACCAAACCATTGACCACGGCTCCGCTCAAAATAACCATTCTCGGTTCGGGCACCTCGCAAGGCGTGCCGGTGATAGGCTGCGATTGTGAAGTGTGTACTTCCTCCGACCCCCGCGACCAAAGGCTCCGGGTGGCCATTCTCATCAGCCGCGGAAATGTCAACATCGCCGTGGACGCCGGGCCGGATTTCCGGCAGCAGATGCTGCGGGCCGGGGTGAAAAACCTCGGCGCCGTGCTGCTCACCCACGAGCACAACGACCACATCATCGGCCTCGACGATGTACGGCCATTCAACTTTATGCAAGGGGGGAAAATGCCCGTCTTCGCCACGCCGCGGGTGCAGTCTGAGGTTCGGGCCCGCTTCGCTTATATTTTCGATGAAAATCCATACCCCGGCTCTCCGATGTTGGAATTGCACACCATTTCAAAACAAGCGGCATTCGACGTGAAAGGCATTAGCGTCACACCCATTGGGGTGCTGCACGGCCAACTCCCGGTGATGGGATTCCGGGTGGGCGATTTCACCTATCTGACGGATGTAAAAACCATAGCCGAAGACCAACGGGAAAAGGCCCGTCACTCAAAAGTACTGGTGCTAAATGCCTTGCATCACAAGATGCACCACTCCCACCTCAACCTCCAGGAAGCCCTCGCGATGATTGAAGACCTGGCACCGGAACAGGCCTACCTGACGCACATGAGCCATCGAATGGGCCTGCATGAAACGATTTCGAAAGCGCTGCCTAAAAATGTGGCTTTAGCGTATGACGGGTTGGAGATTCTGGTTTGACCCCTGCGTTTTTTAACTTTGCACTTTCACACTACACCACAGCCATGACTGCCGTCAAGGCAGCACGGGCAAAATACATGCACCATGAAATTATTACAAGATAAAGTAGCACTCGTCACCGGCGGCTCCCGCGGCATTGGGGCGGCCATCGCCGCCAAATTTGCCGCCGAAGGGGCGAATGTGGCAATCACCTTCCTATCGTCGGAAGAAAAGGCCAATGCCCTGGCCAAAGAATTATCCTCCGCACACGGCGTCACCGTCAAATGCTACCGCTCCGACGCCAGCGACTATCAGCAGGCCGGGGATTTGGTAAATACTGTTTTGGACGATTTCGGCCAGGTGGACGTGCTGGTGAACAACGCCGGCATCACCCGCGACAACCTCATGCTCCGCATGTCGGAAGCACAGTGGGATGAAGTCATAAACACCAACCTGAAGTCCGTTTTCAACCTCACCAAGCATATTCTCCGGCCCATGCTGAAAGCCCGCGGCGGCTCCATCATCAACATGAGTTCCATCGTAGGCATGACGGGGAATGCGGGGCAGGCGAACTACGCCGCCTCGAAGGCTGGCATTTTTGGTTTCACCAAATCCATTGCAAAAGAGGTGGGTTCCCGCAACATCCGCTGCAACGCCATTGCGCCTGGTTTCATCGAAACGGAGATGACGGAGGCGCTGGATGAAAAAACGAAAGAGGCATATTTCGCCAGCATCCCCATGAAGCGGTTTGGAAAAGGAGAGGAAGTAGCCAACGTCTGCGCATTCCTCGGCTCGGATCTGTCAAGTTACATGTCGGGACAAGTGCTCAGCGTGTGCGGGGCGTTGAATTGTTGAAATGAATTTAAAAGGGTTGATGAAGGTGACAGCGTTGATTTAAGAAAACCAAATCAACAGTGATCAACTTCACCAACCCTTTTAAGCCTGCTGCCCAGACACTGTGCCGGCCCGCTTTCAAAAAGAAGTATCGTCTGAAAAAAATGAATC
The DNA here is from genome assembly GCA_004297645.1 of Saprospiraceae bacterium. Classification (GTDB taxonomy): domain Bacteria; phylum Bacteroidota; class Bacteroidia; order Chitinophagales; family Saprospiraceae; genus UBA6168. Next base: position 2,696 of record SCUG01000482.1, read on the forward strand.
TACGGATTCTTTCACTCTGGTGAGTTTCGATTCATTGGCGGTGAAAAACACCCCATCGTCTGTTTCGACTAAGCCCGTGCTGTATAAAATGTCCAGTTGCTCGGAGATATAAGATTCGCCTAAATCCAAATAGGAAGCAATTTCTCCGGAAGACATCCGGCCATAGCTCAGCAATTTACCAAGAATATCATAGCGAAAGCGATGCTTGTACGCCCGGACGGTGCGGGTGGCTATATCAACTTGATTGCTGTCCAGAAAAGGGCGTTTTTTTATGTTCATAAGTTTTGTTTGCAAGTTCCCGGTTAAGAAAATATTTCGTTCAAAGATAGCTTCGCACCCGAATACCCCAATTGCCGGAGGTGATTATTTCTAAAATACTTATCCACATGGTGTGCATAGTTTTTCAACCCCTTCAAAATCATGGCTTTTAATATCTCGCTTATCAAGGTCAATGGCCTTTGCTTACCTTTGCCCACTTTTTCAAAGAATAGTTTGGGCCAAAAAAATGATGTTTCCAAAATACGATGTCATAGTAGTAGGCGCCGGGCATGCCGGATGCGAAGCGGCGGTGGCTGCCGCCAACCTCGGCTCGAAGGTGCTGCTCGTGACGATGAACATGCAGACTATTGCGCAGATGTCGTGCAACCCGGCAATGGGCGGTGTGGCCAAAGGCCAAATCGTGCGGGAAATAGACGCCCTCGGTGGCTACTCCGGCATCGTCACCGACCACACGATGGTGCAGTTTCGCCTGCTCAACCGCTCCAAAGGCCCCGCCATGTGGAGCCCGCGGGCACAGAGCGACCGCATGCTCTTTGCCGCCAAATGGAGGCAGATGCTCGAAGCCCATCCCCACATAGATTTTTGGCAGGAAATGGTGACCGGCATCATCGTGAAAGATGGCCGCGCCTGCGGCGTGTACACTGGTATGGGCATCGAAATAGCCAGCAAATCGGTGGTGCTGACCAACGGTACTTTTCTCAACGGCATTATCCATATTGGCGAAAAACAGTTCGGCGGCGGCCGGGCCGGCGAGAAGGCAGCCACCGGCATCACCGAACAACTCGTCAGCCTCGGCTTCGAATCGGGCCGCATGAAGACGGGCACCCCGCCCCGCCTCGACGGCCGCACCCTCGATTACGAAAAAATGGAAATCCAGGCAGGCGACGACCCCGCCGGAAAATTTTCATTCACCAAAACACCGGAACTGAAAAAACAACTCCATTGCCACATCACCTACACCAACCCCCAAGTTCATGAAATACTAAAGTCCGGCTTCGAGCAATCGCCCATGTTCACCGGCCGTATCAAGGGGCATGGGCCGCGCTATTGCCCCAGCATCGAGGATAAAATCAACCGCTTCGCCGGGCGCGACCGGCACCAGCTTTTTGTGGAACCGGAGGGTTGGAATACCTGCGAGGTTTATCTCAATGGTTTTTCGTCGTCGCTACCCGAAGATGTACAGTACAAAGCCCTGAGGCTGATTCCGGGCCTCGAAAATGCCAAGATGTTCCGGCCCGGCTACGCCATCGAGTACGACTATTTCCCGCCGGTGCAGCTCAGCCTTTCGCTCGAAACGCATTTGGTGAAAAACCTGTTTTTTGCCGGCCAAATAAACGGCACTACGGGCTACGAGGAGGCGGGTTGCCAGGGTCTCATGGCAGGCATCAACGCCCACCTCGCCATCTTCGGCCGGGAGCCTTTCGTGCTGCGCCGCTCCGAGGCTTACATCGGCGTACTCATAGACGACCTTGTGAATAAGGGCACCGACGAACCTTACCGCATGTTTACCTCCCGCGCCGAATTCCGCATTCTGCTGCGGCAGGACAACGCCGATTTGCGGCTCACACCGCGTAGTTGGCAGTTGGCGAATGAGTCGGGGCAATGGGCTGGAAAACCGATGGACGAATCTGAGTTGGCGGAACGCCAAAAAGCAGTGGAAGCCAAAAAAATCGCTGCTGATAAGATAGAGGCATTCTTTCGCAATTTCAGCGTAAGCCCCGATGCCCTGAACGGCTTTCTTGAAAAAATGGACTCCTCGCCATTGCGCCAGCAGGTAAAACTCCACGGCGTGCTGCTGCGCCCCCGCATGGACATGGCGGCTCTGCGCACGGCCCTGCCGGAGGTGGACACATTCCTCGCCGGTTTTGAGCCGGAACACCTCAACGAAGCCGAAATCAGAATGAAATACGAAGGCTACATCAGAAAGGAGCAAGAACTTGTGGACAAGGTGAGCAGGCTGGAAGAGCTGCACATCGCCGATGGTTTTGATTTTCAAAAACTCACCGCTATCTCGAAAGAAGCACGTGAAAAACTTTCCCGCATGAAGCCCCGCACCATCGGCCAGGCCAGCCGTATCAGCGGGGTCACCCCAGCCGATGTATCCATTTTGCTGGTGCACATGAGGCGCTGAGGCCGCTCCCATGCGCACAAGCTTAAAATACAAACCATCGTTCATGACGCCACAAAACACCGCGCAGTTGCACCAGAAACTCGACGCGATTGAGAAGGCTGCCCGCGGCAGCCGTGCCGGCAGGTTTCTGCGCGACCCCTTGCGCTACGCCGCCGCCATCGGGTATTGGCGCTTCATTTATCCGCTGCGCAAAAGAGGATGCTTTGCGAAGGCACGCACTTTCTTCGGCACAGGAATGGAGGTGGTGCTGCCCTCGGCTACGGAGATTTTCCTCTTCGGCGCCAAGACCCATGACTCCGAGATCCGGCTCACCCGTTTTCTGATGAATCACCTGCACCCCGGCAGCATCTTTGCCGACGTGGGCGCCCATTACGGCTATTTTAGCTTGCTCGCTTCGCACCTTGTGGGGCAGGCAGGCAGGGTGTTTTCGTTCGAGGCCTCTCGCTCAACCTTTGGCGTTTTGAAAAAAAATACCGCCCTGCACGCCAACATCACGCCACTCCACCGGGCCGTCACCGACAACGATACCCCGCTCACCTTCCACGAATTCCCGGTGCTTTTTTCAGAATACAATTCTCTGCTGCTGCCCGATGCCACCAACTCGGCGTGGCTGAAGCACAATCCACCCCAACGCATCCAGGTGCAGGGCCTCCGCCTCGACGGCTATTTTTTAGAAAAAAAAGAAATCCCCGATTTGGTGAAAATAGACGTGGAGGGTGCCGAACTGCAGGTGTTGCGCGGCATGGAGGCGCTGCTCACCCGGCGCTCACCCACCCTCGTCATGGAATATCTGACGAACAGCAGTCAGCGTGAGGCCCACCGCGAGGCCGTGGCTTTTGCCCTCCATTTGGGCTACGCCCAATATTTAATTGATAAAAACGGGAACTTGCAGCCCTGTGCCGGCATCGAAGCGGCGATGGCCGCCGCCGGCCTCGACTCGGATAATATCGTTTTGAGGAGGTGAGCGGCCGGCAGTGCTCGTGTGTGATTTTTTTCGACGCTGAATGACGCTGATTTTTTATGATTATTATGCTGCATTCAGCGTAAAATCATCAGGAATCAGCGTCCCTCAGCGTCGAAAGCCGCCACGAGTTGGCGCTGCCAAATTATAACGAAAGGGCAGCCTCCAACTCCTGCATCACCGGCTGCATGAAGCGCTCCATCGTAGCGATATGGTCTGAGACATCCTCCAGATATTCAGCGTTTTTGGCCGAGGATTCAATGGCTTTGTTGGCCTCCGTCATTTCATCGTTGCCGACGAAAGCCAGGGTGGATTTCATCTTGTGGCTTACCCGGCTCAGCTCTTCCCATTCCCCGGCAGCGCAGAGATGCTTCATTTTTTGAAATTCCGCGGGCAACTCAGTGAGGAGCATGCCGAGCATGACTTTCTCCATGTCAGCATCGCCGTCGGCCATGAGGTGGAGGTAGTCGAGGTTGGTATAAGTGATGGTCGTTGTCATAAGTTTTATCGCTTAAGGTATTTGGCAATTTTTGCGAACAGTTCGTCCGGTTCAAAGGGTTTGAGTACAAAATCGTCCATGCCGGCTTCCCTGAATTTGTTGTCTTTGGAAATATAGGCATGCGCCGTCATGGCCAGAATGGGGATGGCCGCCTTGTCCGGCGGCATGCTGTCGCGGATGTAGCGGGTGGCCTCGAAGCCATCCATCACAGGCATCTGCACGTCCATCAGCACGAGGTCGAAGTGGCGGGAGCGGAGCATGTCAATGGCCTCCTGCCCGTTTCCGGCGATAACGAGGTTGATGTTTTTCCATTTTCGTTCCAAAGTTTTCCGGGCCACGAGTTGGTTCATTTTATGGTCTTCGGCCAGCAGGAGGTCGAAGGCGGCATCGTCACTGAGCGAGAGGGCCGCCGGTGCCGCTTTGCGCTCGACGGTTTGGCCGTCACTTTCTTCCAGCCACAAGTCGAAGGAAAACCGGGAGCCTTTGCCCACTTCACTTGTAGCGTTGATTTTACCGCCCTGCAATTCGACGAGATTTTTGGCGATGGAAAGCCCCAACCCGGTGCCTTCGTATATCCGGTCCTTTTGGCGGATGCGGGTGAAGATTTCAAAAACCGAGGCTATTTTATCTTCGGGGATGCCAATGCCCGTATCTTCAACGACGAACTGCAACTGCACCCGGCCGCCCAAGCTTTGCAATTTCGAAACATAGATTTTGACAGAACCAGTGTCGGTAAATTTGATGGCGTTGCCAGCGAGGTTGTACAAAATCTGGTTGAGCCGGAGCTTGTCTCCTATCACCACCTTAGGCACGTCCTGCTCGCAAATAGATTGCAGGTAAATGTCTTTTTCCTGAGCCTTGTACTGCATGACAGATTCGAGGTTGGCGAGCACTTCTGCCACTGCGAAGGGCTTTTTCTCCAAGACTATTTTGCCATTTTGTATGGCGCTCACCTCGAGAATATCGTTGACCACCCCCAATAGGATTTCAGAAGATTCCCTGACGGAATTCACCAATTCGAGTTGCTCCTGCCCCAGTTCGGTCTGGAGCAAAATATGGCTCATGCCAAGGATGGCATTCATGGGCGTGCGCATTTCGTGGCTGATGCTCGCCATGAACTGTTCTTTCATTCTGGAGCTTTGCTCGGCCACTTCTTTGGCCTTGCGCAGGCTGTCGGAAAGTTTCCGCTCGGTAATATCCTGCAAGATGCCCTGAAATACGTTGCTGCCATCCAAGCTCTTGTTGGCCAGGCATTGAATAAAGAGGTAGCGGATGCCGCCATCTTTCAAAGTGATGGCGAGGTCTTTTTTTAATTCACCCACGGCCAATGCCTCTTCATGAATTTGTTTTAAAAAATAAAAACAACTGCTCGCGTTTTGCATATCGGCGGCCAGCGTGGTCTTTTTCTCCGGCGCACAATCCAGTATCCGGAACATTTCATCCGAAGCGCTGAACGCATCTTCCTCCGGGAAATACTCCCAACTGCCGATGTGCGCTATTTGCTGCGTTTCTTCCAGCCTTTTGAGTACCCGGTTCCGCTCGATGGAAAAGTGCAGACTCTTGGACAAAGCGCTTGCATCGAAGGCCCCCTTTACCAGATAATCCTGCGCACCGGCTTTCACCATTCTCAGCCCCAAGTCCTGGTCCGAAAGCCCCGTCAGTACAATGACATTGCTACGCGGGTAGCTGGAAATGATGCGATCGAGGGTGTCGAATCCTTTGCTGTCGGGCAGCGACAAATCGAGGAGTATGGCCAAGAACTCCCCCTCCGACGCTAAGCTCTCCATGGCGTCTTCCAGGGTGGTATTGTGCACCACCTCACAGTCGTGAAAATCCGTCTCTATCAGGAAAATCTCCACCAGTTTTGCATCGCCGGTGTTGTCTTCGACGAGCAGCAGTCTGTTAGCAGAAACAGCCTGAGTGAATGATTCCTGTTTGGCTTGGCTGAACATGTTCATAAGGCCAGTACTAAGATTAACCTGCCCGTAATGGGGCACTCATTGCATTAAAAGTATCCCCTTATCAATGAATGGTAGCGCTCCAAAAACGCTCAGTTCCTTCGAGCGGCAGGGTTTTGAACCCTGCGATTCCGAGCTGGAAATGCAGGGTTCAAAACCCTGCCGCTCGAAGCGCTACCATTATTTTTTTGACGGATAC
>SCUG01000483.1 GCA_004297645.1 Saprospiraceae bacterium
GGGTACTTCTACGGCTCGGTCAGCCAGGGTTCGGCAAAGGCTGCATTGAATGATGTGAGGCTCAACGTTGTGTCGAGCGTATCGCCTTGAAGGGACTGGATAAACTGTGTTTTGAACTCCTGATAAATCTCTTTTGCCACTTCCAGCGGGTAAAGTTCTATGCAGATAGCGAGGGCGAGTTGCGCAGCGCCTTTTTCGTCATCGCCCCAATTGAATCCCCCAACGGAATGGTTTTTTACCTTGAGGCTCCTGGCCGGATTGAGGTACTTGTTGTCGAGCCAGACTTTGCTTGGGGTAAATGCGGAAGGATAACGGACCCCCTTCAAATGGACGGAGCTTTTGAGTGCCGTGTTTTTCATAGTTGGTCAAGGGTTTGGTGTATGGCGAATGTACGGGGAAGCTGTGTATTCGCAAAGGGGAGGGTGGATTTTTTTGTCCCAAACAAGCTCTGACTGTTCTGCGCTACGGATTTCCGAAGGGTCTATTTGTTGAATGGCGTTAAGCATCACAGCGTAAATTTATACTCAGGCCGGTTAGTTTTGCTCATTCAATCTGAAGCTAATCCCATATATTTTTGAACGGATACTGCAAAAATATGTCTATAGCCAATCTTTTTTCCTACGCCACCGGCTATCAGCACCAGGGCAAGCTTGTCGCCGAAGTTTTCCAACAAACCCACGACCGCAGCGAGTGGAACGTCGTCACCACCGGGGTCCGTCTCCTGCGATGGCTTCACGCTGGAGCAGACGAAAGTGCTGGCTGCTTTAATGGCCGTTGGTGGTGATGAGAAATCAGTTTGTCTTAACACGTAAACAAGGTCAAGTTGTGCGGATCACGGGCACTGATAAAAGATCAAAAAGCATGATTCCGGCCCCGTTGCGGAAGGGCTGGGATTTTCAATTCAAACATACCATCAATAGTCGTTTTTGGATTTGCTCACTGTAAGGTCCAGCACCCGGAGCCGCCATTTTTTGCTTTCCCCTTTTTCGTTTTTGGTCATCCTGAAAGTCCGCTTCCTAAAAAGTTTTTGAAGTGCGAGGCCTAGACCTGCACTGACCACGGCTACTCCGGCATCGCCCCTGGAGTAACTATCTCCTTTGTCCACGGCGGCGGCGATGAGGGCGAAGCCCGTCCAGGCGATGGCAAAATTGATGAGCTGGCCGCCGATGGGGCGCGACCATTTTTGGTTGTCAAAAGTGCGGAAGGCCGTGATGCTGTCCACACTGACGTGGCCGTTGGTGAAGATGATGTAATGCTGGTCGTAAGAAACATCCTCGATGACGCGGGTGTACCATTGGCCGCCTTGCACCTGAAAGGTGATTTCGTGGCCGGGGAAATACTTCCGGGTTTTGGGGCTATGCACCCGCTCCAATTGCAGGAATTTTTGCCCAAAGGAAGATTCCGAAATGGCAAGCAAAAAGAAAAGGGGTATTAAAATATGGCGCATGGTAGAATGATTTTCAGGAAAGAGGACGTGGCCCTTCCGGCGGGTTGGCGTGTGGTGGAACATTTTTTTTGATAAACCAGCGAATCATCGCCTGCATGGCCTTTTCAATAACCTCATAAGTCAGGTCTTCCTTTGCCACATAAATAACCATGAAAGCATATTGCCAAGGCTTCCCGGCCAGCCTTTGGTATAGTTGGTGTTTGTTAAGCCGCCAGGCTTCCCGCACTTTTCTTTTTAGCCTGTTGCGGGCTACGGCAGATTTGAAGCTCCGTTTCGGCACACTCACGCCAAACTCCACCGGCGTCCCGCTCTTTGGTTCCTCTTCTTTCAGAAAAACCAGCCGCAGGGGATACATCCCGAATGACTGCCCCCCGGCAAACAGCCGCCCGATGGTTTTGCGGCTTTTCAGCCGTTCCTTTTTTTTGAAAGTAAACTGCGTCATCGAATGCGAAGTAAACTAAAAATTGCCATTGAACGATAGCCTTTACAACTACCTCTGCCCATCACAAAAAGCTATAAATACAATTTTTCACCTTTTGCCTACCTTTGTTGTTCCTTTGAAAAATGAAGCCGCATGATTGTGAAAAATGAAGAGGCCGCCATTCGGGAAGTGAGGTCAATATTCGCTTCTCACCTTGAAAATAACAATTTCCGCAAGACGCCGGAGCGCTTTGCCATACTCGAAGAAATTTACCGGCGCAACGACCACTTCGACGCAGAAGCGTTGTATGCCCACATGAAAACTCAGAGTTACCACGTAAGCCGGGCCACGGTGTACAACACCCTCGACCTGCTGGTGAGTTGTGATTTGGTGAAACGCCACCAGTTCGGCAAAAACCTGGCACTCTACGAAAAGTCTCACGGTTACAAACAACACGACCACCTCATCTGTAACGACTGCGGCAAAGTGTTCGAGTTTTGCGACCCCCGCATTCAGCAAATCAAAGACACCATGGGCGAATTGTTGAAATTTAATGTAACGTACCATTCGCTGAACCTGTTCGGTGAATGTAACGGGGCCTGTGAACGAACAAATAAAACCAGCTAAAATGCCTGTGAGAGAATATACCATGTCTGAATTATCAGAGGTTTTGACTGTTTGCGAAGAGGATTTGGCAGAATATGTTCGCCAACAAAATCTTGAGTTAAAGCCAAACGGCAATTTAACCAAAAAGTCTTCTCAATTGGTTTTTGAGTTCTTTCAAAATGGCGTTTCTTTAAATGGCAAAAAGAATGGAATACAACCCAATACAAAGGATAACAGTTTCTTCGAATCGGAAGATGGCAGAATAAAGATTTACCGGCAGGATGTTTTGACATTTCTTTCCCAATTGCCAAATGAAAGTGTTGATTTAATTATTACTGACCCGGCATACTCTGGCATGAATCAAATGCTTAAACTTGGCAGGGGTAAAATTATTGGCAAGTACAGTGAAAAAGGAGATGGGCAAAGATGGTTCGAGGAATTTCACGATACAGAGCAAAACTATCATGTTTTCCTGGATGAATGCTACCGGGTTCTTAAAAAGAACAGGCATATTTACATCATGTTTGATTCATATTCTCTGCTTTCACTTGCCCCTCTTGCAAGAAAGGTATTTGACGTAAAAAACATTGTGGTTTGGGATAAGCTAAACATAGGTTTAGGTCATTATTTCAGACGCAGGCATGAGTTTATCCTATTCGCAAGCAAAGGAAAAAGGCCACTAAGTTTAAAAAGCATCCCCGATGTTTGGAGAATCAAACGTGTTACGCGATTCCAATACCCAGCGCAAAAGCCTGTTGAATTATTTGAAGCCATGCTTGTAGGCAGTGCAGAAAAAGATTTTGTGGTGCTTGATCCATTTCTTGGCAGCGGCTCGTCGGCGATAGCCAGTATCAAGAGAAACTGCCAGTTTCTCGGCTGCGACATTGCCCAATCTTCGTTTGATACATCGAAGAAGAGAATTTCCAACTACTTCTCAACCAGAAGAGACATTCTTCAACCTCAATGTTTAGTGGTGGACGAAGCCATGATAAAAATTTTAGGCAATGGCTAACCTAAAAAAAACCAAGACTTTGTTTGGGTTTACTTCTCCCCGAACCCTCGAAAAAATAGTGCCTGAAATAAAGCTCCTTACCGAGAAATACAAGGGTAAGGTATGGAATGTGCAAGTTCAGGTAGATTTTTTCAAAGAACTTTTCAATTCAGAGTTTTACGAGGGGGGTAAAATGCCTGGCAATGTGTCCTTGGCTACACGGGATAGAATTACAAGAGCGCCAAAGTCTCTGGGTTTTGTTGACCTTAAGCCAGTAATCCAAATTACAGAAGCCGGAGCAGCCTTGCTAACAGAAAAAAGGCTTCACGAAACTTTCACCCGGCAATTGTTGAAGTTCCAACTTCCCTCCCCATACCACAAACTAACGGTAGAGCAATTTTTCGTCAAGCCATACCTTGAGTTTCTACGATTGGCAGTTACAGTCGAATGGCTTTCGAAATCAGAGGTTGCCCTATTTTTTCTGCAATTGACCCACATTGACAAATTCGACTTGGTGGTCCAAAAAATAAATGCCTTTCGAGCTAATGCCAAGAATTTCAAGGGCAGTCGAAAATCTTACGTTCATGGCTGTTTTGAAAAAGAAATCCAGCAAATTTTCCAAGCGGAAATAGAGAAAAATGACTTCAAAACCAGGGAGAGCGAAGATCCAAGCTTGAAAAAATTCCTTAAAACCAAGAGGTCGAACATGATAGACTATGCCGACGCTTTCATTCGGTATATGCGGGCAACCCAGTTGATAACCTTTGAGCCAAAAACTTACCGCATTGTTATACCTTCCACAAAAGCGGACGATGTAAACTACATTTTGGCCTCCATTCCGAGAGAACCCGCCCTCTTCAAAAATGAAACAGCGTTCAAATCCTACCTCTTTTCGCCTTCGAACATTAGTTTGTTGCCAGATTCCAATGAAATGCTGCTTGGAAAGCTCCAAAAGCTGGGAGCAACCATCTCGCCATCGTTGAGCATCGAACAACTCAAAGACCTCCTGGAACAGGCGGAGGAGCGGGCAAGGCAGCAAAAAATTGAAGAGACGCAGGAAGCGCTCAAAGATTACAAAGACTATGACGACATCATCGAAGTTTTCAGTCGCATTGCAAAGAGGGAAATGCCCGACCCTCCATTGTACCTTGAATGGAATGTTTGGCGAGCCATGACTATGCTGAATTATGCCAATTATGTGAACGGAAATTTCAGAATTGACACCGATGGAGTACCTCTGAGTACGGCGCAGGGTAATATGCCAGATATGGAAATAGAATACGATGATTTCAAACTGATAATGGAAGTGACTACTTCTACTGGCAACACCCAGTACAATATGGAAGGTGAACCAGTGGCAAGACATTTTGGAAATATTCAACTTCAATCTCAAAAACCTGTCTTTTGCCTCTTTCTTGCTCCTCAAATCAGTTCGGGGGCACTGGCGCATTTTTTCAACCTGAACCGCCTCCACACCAAAGCCTATGGAGGGAAAACGAGAATTATTCCCATGAATTTGAATCACTTTATCGGGTTTGTCAGCACCGCCAAAAGGTTAGGTTTCAATAATTCCAGTCTTCTTTTTCATTATCTTAATTCATTGATTGCCATAAACCTGGAAGGAGCGAAAGACGAAGAAGATTGGTTCAATGCCATTAAAGAAACCATACCCGTTTGGGCAACAATATCTTAATTACTGCTGCCTTCGCCCTATGACCAGGCTTGGCCACAGTGGGAAAAAACAACAAAACATGGCAATTGACGTCATCCTCGGTCTCCAATGGGGCGATGAGGGAAAAGGAAAAATTGTGGATTACCTCGCACAGGGCTACGACATGGTCGCCCGCTTCCAGGGCGGCCCCAACGCCGGGCACACCCTGAAATTCGACGGCCACAAATTTGTGCTGCACACCGTGCCATCCGGTATTTTCAGAAAAAATCTGCTGAACCTCATCGGCAATGGCGTGGTCATAGACCCCATCACCCTGCGCGGAGAACTTGATACCCTGCGCAGCGCCGGCTGCGAATACCAAAGCCGCTTGCTGGTATCGAAAAAAGCGCACCTCATCCTCCCCACTCACCGCTACCTCGACGCTGCTTCGGAAGCCGCCAAAGGCCAGGAAAAAATAGGCTCCACCCTCAAAGGCATCGGCCCGGCCTACATGGACAAAACCGGCCGAAACGGCCTGCGCGCCGGCGACATCCAGCTCGATGATTTTCGCGACCGTTATGAGTCGCTTAAAAGAAAGCACCTCGGCCTGCTCAGCGCCATGCCGGAGGTCGAATTCGACCTCGCAGGCGAAGAGAAAAAATGGTTTGACAGCGTGGAAGTACTGCGCAGCCTGCAACTCGTGGACGGCGAGTATTTCATCAACCAGCAGTTGAAAGAAGGCAAAAAAATTTTGGCCGAAGGCGCTCAGGGTTCCATGCTCGACATAGATTTCGGCACCTACCCCTTCGTCACTTCTTCCAATACCATCACGGCCGGCGTGTGCAGCGGCCTCGGCGTCGCGCCACAGACTATCGGGCAGGTCATTGGCATCACCAAAGCCTACTGCACCAGGGTCGGCGGCGGCCCTTTCCCCACCGAGCTTTTTGACGAAACAGGAGCTGCTCTGCAACGCGAAGGTGCAGAGTTTGGAGCCACCACCGGCCGCCCCCGCCGCTGCGGCTGGATAGACCTGCCCCAACTGAAATACACCATCATGCTCAATGGCGTGACCCAATTGGCGGTGACAAAAATTGACGTACTCAACAAGTTTGAAAAAATAAAAACCGCTGAAAAATACCGCTACAACCGGCAGACGACCGACCAACTGCCCTTTGATATTTGCGGGATTCCGGTGGAACCTGTGTACGCAAGCTTCCCCGGCTGGCAGCTATCGCTGGATAATATCGCAGATTACGAAGGCCTTCCCGAAGCAGCAAAGACCTTTCTGGACGAACTGGAAAACCAACTCAAAGTGCCGGTGACCATGATTTCCACAGGCCCCGATCGCAGCAGTTTGATTTTGAAAGAATCCATGGTGAGACATTCCTTATGACCCGCCCAACCCAAAATTGCCCATCTATGAAATTGATAAAAGCAAAGCTACTATTGTTCGGCGTACTCGTGTTCCTTTCCATCGGGTGCGACCGGGTGACCAAAGACCTGGCCCGGCAACACCTCGCTGGGAAAGAAATGCGCTCCTACCTCAGCGACACCTTCCGGCTGGCCTATGTCGAAAACCCCGGTGCTGCCATGAGCCTGGGCGCCGAATGGGCGCCCCGCGCCAAGTTCTGGGTGCTGTCGGTGATTCCGGCGGGGGTGCTCCTGTTGGTGCTGGCTTTTGCTTTGGTAAACTCCGCCCGCATGAGCATGGCCCAACTGACGGGCTTCGGGCTGGTATTTTCCGGTGGGTTCGGCAATTTGTTCGACCGCTTTTTCAACGACAACTTAGTCCCCGATTTTCTGAACGTCGGCGTCAGCAGCTTTCGCACAGGCATCTTCAACGTAGCCGACCTTTGCATCTCGGCCGGCATGCTGCTCATTCTTGTGTTTTACAGGAAAAAGGGAATGCGGGCGTAGGAGCTATGAGCGCTCCTTCAGCCACGCTTTGAAGGCGGCCTCCACTTCCGGCCCATTCCATCGCTGCTCCACATTTTCAATAGCCAGAATTTTTTCAAAGAGTTGCCGGTGTTGCTCCACTTCGGCTAACGCTATACTGTATGGCACATGGCTGAAGCTCACCATGGAATAAACCGACCGAAAGTCTTTTGGGAAGCGCTCGTGCAGGTAGGCTTCTATTTTTTTGCGCAGCAAAAACTGAGCGTCGGCCACCTTATCGCGCATCTCGATGAAGTTCATCAAAGCCAGGCCGGCGATGGCGTTGGCATCTTCGGCGCGGTGGGTGTCAAACTCTTCGATGATGGCGTCCCAGTCCTCGTCGTACTTATCCATGAGGCCGTCCAGGATGGTGCAATCCTCAAATCCGGCGTTCATGCCTTGGCCGAAAAATGGCACGATGGCATGGGCGGCATCGCCGAGCAGCAACACCCGCCGGCGGTAATGCCAGGGACTGCATCGGATGGTGGCCAGCCCAGGCGCCGGGTTTGCGAAGAAGTCGTGCACCAACGTGGGCATGACCGGCACGACGTCGGGGAAATATTTTTTAAAAAATGCCATCACTTGTGCCTCCGTCTTCAGGTTTTCAAAAGACTCAGGCCCCTCGAATGGCAAAAATAAAGTGCAGGTAAAACTGCCGTCGAGGTTGGGAAGGGCGATGAGCATAAACTGCCCGCGCGGCCAGATGTGGAGCGCATGTTTCTCCATTCGGTGCCCGCCGCCTTCGGTGGCCGGGATGCTCAATTCCTTGTACGCGTGCCCAAGGTATTGCTGGGAGTAATTGAAGCGGGGAAGCCGTTGCATGCTGCTGCGAATGGCCGAGAAAGCACCGTCGGCTCCGAACACCTGGTTCTCCTCCACGGCGTATTCCACCCCTGTAACAGTGTCTTGG
>SCUG01000042.1 GCA_004297645.1 Saprospiraceae bacterium
AGTAAAACGGGTTTACGGTCTTGAAAGAAAAGGCATATCCGCTATTGGATTTGCCTTTTTTTTTCAAAGAATTGGTAGTCCTTTCAAAATTCATGTAATTCGTGCCGGATTGATTCTTTCGCCCATGCAAAATCTTCTGCACAAATTGCCCAGATGGATAGACTCGCTCAACGATTGGGTGGGCCGCCTCACCGCCTGGCTAACTGTGCCCTTAGTGCTGCTTGTTTGTTTTGATGTGCTGGCACGCAAAGTGTTCAACTTCTCCAGAATCTGGATTATGGACATCGAGTGGCATCTGTTTGCCCTGCTTTTTCTATTGGCGGCGGGCTACGCCCTAAAACACAACCGGCACGTCAGGGTAGATTTGTTTTACGCCAATTTTTCAAAAAAAGACCAAGCGCTGGTGGATTTCTGGGGCACATTGCTGTTTCTCATTCCCTGGTGTGTGGCAGTCACTATCTATGCCTTTGGCTATGCGATGGAATCTTTACGGCTGAATGAGGGAGCCACAGAGCCGGGAGGCTTGCCGGCGAGGTATGTTATAAAATTCGCCATAGTGGCTGGCATCCTGTTATTGCTGCTCCAGGCCATTGCACTATTGATGGACAGCTTGTTTACATTGTTTAAGAAAAAAGAGCCTGAAAGTGAAATCCCCGTTCAGCTATAATTTCGGGAAATGGGAGTAGAAACACTGGCCATATTGCTTTTTGTCTGCGTATTCGTGCTCATACTATACGGGTATCCCGTTGCCTTCACGCTCAGCGGTCTGTCCATCATGTATGCCGTTTGCTTTCTGGACGCTACTTCTTTGGAGGCCTTGCCCTCTCGTTTCATGGGAGTGCTCACCAATTACAACCTCATAGCCGTTCCGCTCTTTATATTCATGGGCATCATGCTTGAAAAATCGGGTCTGGCAGAGAGCCTTCTCGAAATCATGGCCATGCTTTTTGGCAAGCTAAACGGAGGGCTGGCCATATCGGTGGTTATCGTTGGTGCTTTGCTGGCCGCATCTACCGGCATCGTGGGAGCGACAGTGGTTACGATGGGTTTCATCAGCTTGCCTACGATGCTCAAACGTGGTTATCAGCCAGAACTCGCCACAGGTGTTATTGCCGCATCCGGTACATTAGGCCAAATAATCCCACCCTCTGTGGTGCTCGTTTTATTGGGCAGCATCATGAACATCAACATCGGCGATCTCTTCGCCGGAGCGCTATTGCCGGGGTTGTTACTGGTAGTAGCGTACTTGATTTTCATCGTTGTTTACACCACATTGCAGCCCAAAATGGCACCCAGAATTCCGGAGGAAGAATACCGTGAATTTCTGAATAATGGATTTTGGAAGAAAATCATTGGTGCTTTCGTACTGCCCATGACATTGATATTAGCGGTGTTGGGTTCCATATTTTTGGGGTGGGCCACCTCTACCGAAGCTGCTGCCGTGGGGGCATTAGGCGCCACGCTGATGACCGTGGGTATGGGGAAATTCAGATTGCCCATTTTGAAAACCGTGATGCAGGAGACGACTCATCTCACCTGTATGGTATTCGTGATACTTATGGGAGCTACCACTTTTTCACTCGTATTCCGGGAGTTGGGCGGTGACACCTATTTAGTTAAGCTTATCGAGAACTCCCACTTGTCACCTTCGATGTTTCTATTTGTCGTCATGCTCATCATTTTCATCGCCGGATTTTTCATTGATTTCATTGAAATCATTTTCATCATCATTCCGGTGGTAGTGCCGGTTTTTATCCGGTACAACACCGATTTGATTTGGTTGGGCATACTCATCGGCGTCAATCTGCAAACCTCCTTTCTGACACCCCCATTTGGCTTTTCGCTTTTTTATTTAAAAGGGGTTGCTCCCCCAACGGTTACCACCGGCCACCTATACCGGGGCATTGTCCCATTCGTAGTGATGCAGGTATTGATGTTGGGCCTTCTCGCACTTTTCCCCGGCATCGTGCATTGGAGCATAGCCCTTTTTCACTTAGGCAATTGAGTCATCAGAAGCCTGTAAATTGGAGCCAAGGCGCTAACATTGGGAATCATTGCTTACCTTTTGGCCACGTTCTCAGTCTCACCCACGTTTATAAAAATTACACACAGGGCAAATCTTCGAACCAGGTTGCAATGATGAAAAGAGCAAGCGCAGAAGGAAACAGAACAGGGTAACAGGAATTCAGGTAAGATGATTGACCAGCGGGATAGCACTAATGGTTTATCTTTATCCTTGCCATTATTTTTTCCAGAAACTACACAGGGAGGTATTTTTGCAAATTGCGGCAAGTGCGGCATCCGTACGTCCGGAGATTATCGTTATACATCCCCATTTTGGGGAAAAAGAATCATGTAGGAAATGCCAAAGAAGTTTCCCCATTTCAAACAATCGCAGTCCAGTGAATGCGGGGCTACCTGCCTGCAAATGATAGCCCTTTATTACGGCCGGTTGTTCAGCGTGGAGCATTTATTGATGCTGAGCCGCCAACGAGAGAATGGCGTCAGCATGCTGGGAATTTGCGAAGCGGCGGAACAGATTGGCATGCACGCCGTAGGCGCCAAGTTGACTTTTACCCGGCTCATTGACGACATTCCACTCCCCGGCATTGCCCATTGGGAAGAAAGCCACTTTGTGGTGGTGATAGAGGCCAATGAAAAAAATGTGACCGTTGC
>SCUG01000484.1 GCA_004297645.1 Saprospiraceae bacterium
CCCAAAACGCCGTGCCGTAAGTGCATGCCCAAACTCGTGTAGCACGATGCACACAAACATTGCCATCACGAAAAACGAAAGCCAAAGCACCTGCCCGGCTGCCAGGCCCCTGCTTTGCCCAATAAACAAAACATAAGCAGCGAGCAACCCGAACGACCAATGCAGTAGCACGGGTATCCCGAAAAATCTGGCTATTTGGACCGATCCTCTCACGCTATTGACTCAGGTTGTTTTTGCTGCAAAGATAACATCGGAGCTAATGTTGAGCCGGGTATGAAAAAAGGCGGCCCCCCAAAGGCAGCCACCCCAAAAACCGTTTGTGCTATATTTCTTACCAACCGGGGGCACCGCCCTCCGGGATTCTTCTTAAACTGGCTGCATTTTTTCGCTCCAAATGGGTACATATAATTGCCCCTGTAATACACTTCTCGATATGACGATGCGCTGCACTTCGGAAGTGCCTTCATAAATCTGCGTGATTTTGGCATCGCGCAGCAAGCGCTCTACATGGTATTCTTTGACGTAGCCATAACCGCCGTGAATTTGAACGGCTTCAATGGTGTGCTTCATGGCTGTTTCCGAAGCGAATACCTTTGCCATGGCACTTGCCGTCGAATAATCCATGCCTTGGTCCTTCAACCAGGCGGCCCGGTAAACGAGCAACTTCGCTGCCTCGATATCCGTGGCCATATCGGCGATTTTAAATGCGATAGCCTGATGTTTGGAAATGGACTTTCCGAAAGCCTCGCGTTCTTTGGCATAGGCGAGGGCCAACTCGTAAGCCCCTCCGGCTATGCCCAGCGCCTGCGCAGCAATGCCGATGCGGCCGCCATCCAGTGTTTTCATGGCGAACTTAAATCCGAAGCCATCGTCGCCGATGCGGTTTTCTTTAGGCACTTTCACGTCGTTGTACATGATGGAGTGCGTGTCGGAGGCGCGGATGCCGAGTTTGTCTTCTTTGGCACCAATAACTACGCCGTCCCAGTCTGTTTCTACGATGAGACAATTGATGCCATGATGGCCTTTTTCAGAATGGGTTTGCGCCATCACGAGGTGGACATTAGAGGTGCCGCCGTTGGTGATCCAGTTTTTTGTGCCATTGAGGAGGTAATAGTCGCCCATGTCCACGGCTGTGGTGCGTTGGTGGGTGGCATCGCTGCCCGCCTCCGGTTCGGAGAGGCAGAATGCGCCAATCCATTCGCCGGTGGCAAGCCGGGTCAGGTATTTTTGCTTTTGTGCTTCATTGCCAAAAGCCTCAAGCCCCCAACATACGAGCGAGTTATTTACGGACATAATAACCGCACAAGAGGCATCCACTTTTGAAATCTCTTCCATGGCCAGCACATACGACAGGGTATCCATGCCGCCCCCGCCGTATTCCGTGGACACCATCATGCCCAAAAAGCCCATTTCTGCCATACGGCGCACCTGATTTTTCGGGTATTTCATTTCCCTGTCGCGCTCGATGACACCGGGCAGCAATTCCTGTTGGGTAAAATTGCGAGCGGCTTCTTTTACCGCCATTTGTTCCTCTGTGAGTTCAAACTGCATTTTGTGCTTAGTTGAATTTGGTTGGAAAATATTAGGTTGAAAAGGGGTGGTGAAAATTCGCTGCAAAATTAGCCGGATTTTCATAATGGCCCAACTCAAATGGCTTTCATCACTGTGCCGAAAGCCAGGAATTTGTCTTTGTAACGACTGGCGTGATCCGCATGTAAGGTGAGTGCTTCTCTGCCAGCAGCGCTCCGGGGTTTCCATGTTTTCGCAATAATACTGAATAAAATAAGTTGGGTTTCTTCTTCGCCCACAGGGTAGGGCAACTGAAGCATTTTGCTTTCCACGAACAAACCCGCCTTCCTTACGTTGGGAATGCGCACCTTAAGCATCCATTCCAACCAGTCGCCGTGGATGTCTTTTGCGATATTTTACGGTGATGTTGTAGCGTATCATCAAGCAATAAATTCAGAAAAGCGCCACTTGCGATTCCAGATGACAACCATTCTCACCAAGCCAATAAACTGCGTATTGCTGCCTCCACTTTTTCAATAGAGGGAATCATCGTTTTTTCCAGCGTCTCGTTCAGCGGGACGGCAGGCATGTTTTCTGCGCCGATGGTGAGCACAGGCGCGTCGAGCCACTGGAAACAGTTTTCAGAAATGCGGGCGGCGAGACTTTGGGCAAAGCTGCTGTTCACAGGTTCTTCGGTGACGACGAGGCACTTGCCGTGGCGGCGCACTGCCTCGTACATCGCAACCTCATCAAGTGGGAATAGGGTGCGCAGGTCGAGCACTTCCACCCGGCCGTCCAGATTCCTGGTGGCGTTGAGCGCCCAATGAACGCCCATACCGTAAGTGATGACTACCAGCGAATCCCCCTTTTCCACCTGCTCTTCCGCGGCTTCAACGATAACATTGGCTTTGCCAAAAGGCAAAATATAATCACTGGCAGGCATGATGCCTTTCGCCATCTCGGTGCCTTTTACCTTAGACCAATAAAGCCCTTTGTGCTCCAGTATCACCACCGGGTTTGGGTCGTAATAGGCCGCCTTCATCAGGCCTTTCATATCGGCGCCGTTGCTGGGGTATGCGATTTTGATGCCCCTGATATTGGCCAGCACCGACTCGACGCTCGACGAGTGGTACGGCCCGCCGCTGCCGTAAGCCCCGATGGGCACCCGTATGATGCAGCTCACCGGCCACTTCCCGTTGGAGAGGTAGCAGGAGCGGCTCACTTCCGTGAAAAGCTGGTTCAGGCCCGGCCAGATGTAGTCGGCGAATTGCACCTCAACGATGGGCTTCAATCCTACGGCGGACATGCCCACCGTGCTGCCGATAATAAAGGCTTCCTGGATGGGTGTATTGAAAACCCGTTCGTCGCCGAACTTGTCCGCCAGCGTTGCCGCTTCCCTGAAAACCCCGCCCAAGCGTTTGCCGACATCCTGACCGTAAAGCAAGCATTCGGGGTGCTTGCTCATCAGTTCTTCAATGGCCAGCAGGGCACAGTCCACCATCACCTTCACTTCACCGCCGGCAGGCTCGCGTTTACCGGTTTCGTCCACAATGGGCGTCGGGGCGAAGTCGTGGGTAAACAAATCTTCGGGGCGCGGGTATTCGGCCGCCTTGGCTTTTTCAAAATCTTCTACCACGGCTTTCCGCGCTTCCCGCTCTATTTTATCAAGTGCTTTGAGTGTAAAACCTTCGCCTTTCAGTTGGCTCTTGAAAATCGGGTACGGGTCCCTGGCCTGATGCCTCTCCAGGTCGTCGCGGTACCATTCCATGCGCACGCCGGAGGTGTGGTGGTAGAGCAGGGGCACTTTAGCATGTACGAGAAACGGGCGCCTTTCTTTGCGGATGGTGGCCAGGACTTCATGCAATGTATTGTAACACTCGAAAAAATCATTGCCCTCAATACTGCGCACTTCTATGCCGTGAAACCCGCGGGCATACCCGGCGGCGTCCTGAGCACGTGTTTCTTCAGCGTTGGCCGAAATATCCCAACCGTTATCTTGCACGAGGTAAAGAATGGGGAGCTGTTTGAGCGCCGCCATTTGAAAGGCCTCAGCCACCTCTCCTTCTGTCACGCAGGCATCACCGAGCGAGCACACCACCACCGGCTTCTCTGACGGGCCACCGTTTGGGGAGACCCCTTGCTCCATCATTCCCAGCTTTTCTTTGTACTGAATACCCATGGCCACGCCAGTGGTGGGGATGGCCTGCATGCCCGTGGCCGAAGATTGGTGGGGGATTTTGGGTTTGTCAGGGTCGTTCAGGCTGGGGTGGCAATAATAGCTGCGGCCACCGGAAAAAGGGTCGTCGCGTTTGGCCATGAGTTGGAGCATCAGGTCGTAAGGCTTCATGCCGATGGCGAGCAGCATGGCGTCGTCGCGATAGTAAGGCGCTACCCAATCTTGCGGCAGCAATTGCAGCCCCAAGGCAATCTGCACGGCTTCGTGCCCCCGCGAAGTAGCATGGACGTATTTAGAAACGAACTTGAAGTTTTCTTCGTAAACCTCCGTCATGGACTTGGCGGTAGCCATGAGGCGGAAGGCGGTTTTTAAAATGGCTTTTGAAATGGATGATTTGGTTTTGTACATTGGTCAGACTGCTATTGAGAAAGAAAACTTTTCAATCCTTTTACCAAATGCTGAAAACTGCCAGAACGGTTTTTTGAAAAATCCATTTCCGAGGGCATTCGCCTGGCAGCGGTGGATTTTTGGAAATCGGGAATGATTTTGCGCAATTCATCGGAAGCGTTGCAGGTATCCGGGTCACGAAACTTTGCCCTGTTTCGATGCCTTTCTGCTTTGAAATGGGGATACGCTTTTTCCAGCGCATCCATGTCGCCGAGATACCACGCTTCCAACTCCCGGCAGGCAATTCTCACCAGAGACGGCAGTGTTGAATTTTCATTCACCAGGGCAGCTAATTTCTGCTTCACCTCCTTACAGTCGCTACTGTCTTGGTCCTGGATGATGATGACTTTGGTGGGAATGCTATAATGCTGATATGCCCTGACTTTAGGGGGGATTTCTTTTTGCAAATGCTGTTTGCCTTCGTGTGCCCGGATGAAGCAGTTTTCGTCAAGGGAAATTCCCTCCGGTAAAAGGGATGGCAAAACGCCTCGGAGAAAAAATTCCATGGAACGTTCTTCGACTAAAATTTCTACCTGCATCTTGTTCATTTCGGGTGGCTGCCTTTGAAAAAGTTTTGTTTCCACAAATAGCCCAACAAATTTCCCTCTTTGTACAAAAGATTTATTTGTTCGTCGTCACTTGCCCTTTTGATGACGGTGTATCCTGTGGTCTCTTTTACCAACCAGAAAACCTCTTCCGGCAGGGCGGCATTGAGCAAATCGGGAGAGTGGGTGGATACAAACACCTGCCCGCCCCGGTTGGCATATTCCCTGAACTCCTCGGCGAGTTCAAGGAGTAAAGTTGGGTATAATTGGTTTTCCGGCTCTTCGATGCACATCACAGGGTGGGGTTTTGGATCGTGCAGCAGGAGCAGGTAAGCAAACATCTTGATAGTGCCGTCCGACACGAACCTGGCGATGAAGGGGTCTTTGAAACTGCCATCCTGAAATTTCAGGACGATGCGTCCTTCCTCCGATGTGATGGCCGTCACATCGGCGATGCCCGGTACGCGGCGCTTCATTTTTTCCAACACTTCGTTGAAAACCGGGCGATGGTATTCAAAAAGATATTGAGCTACCAAAGGCAGGTTGTTGCCAGTGGTGGACAAATGTTCGGCATAAGCTGCATCCTGACTTTGGCGGGCATCGGAGATGTGAAAATCCGACACGTGCCAGTTTTCAATAAATGCACGAAAAGCGCTGGCGGCTTTGAAGCGTTGAAATTGCCCCAGGCCCTTGATGGCGAGAATGTCGGGCGAGTCAAGTGTTTGGTTTTCCCGCGTCAAATCCCTGTCGGGTTTGTCAAACATTTCTTCGTTGCTGATGGCATAGCCTTCGCCTTTTGAAAAATCCAAAAAATGAAAAGGCTTCCCGGAACTGCCTCTTTTGTAGCGCAGTATTTCCCTTTCCACGACGGGGTGCCCTTCTTTTTCACTGATTTTTAGCAAATAAGTCACCAGCCTCATTTTCCCTGCGATTTCGAGCCGGAATTGCAACTCGATTTCAATGTTCCCCTCTTGTCCCCGGCTGATTAATTCTTTGAAGCCTCCCCTCCTTTGCAAAGCTTGCCGAATGTTGTTTCTCAATGCTTCGCTTAAGAAACCAAAAACGTCGAACAAGGTAGTTTTCCCACTGCCATTGGCTCCAACGAAAATAGCCAATGCAGGCAGGTTGTCGAGTTTAAGGTCTTTAAAGGCCTTGAAGTTTTTCAATCTGATGCTTTCTATGCGCATGAATTCTTTATTAAAAAGGAAACTAAAGGTAATGACTAAAATAGATTATCCCTTTTGCTTAAACGCCTCAATAGCTTTTTTGGTAAAATCCGACAACACAAGCTGGCCGCTCATGGCTGCCCGCTCCTTGAGCAGTTGGTCCCAATGTTCGGCACCTTGCCAAAAAACCTGTTTGAGGTGGCGCATCGCTTCCGGGCTGGAGTTGACGAGGATTTGGGTGAAATGTTCGATGTAAGCGTCTAATTGCTCCACCGTTTCAAACACCTCGTTGAACAACCCTTTTTCTTTTGCCCAGGCCGCCGTTTGCCACTCCGTGGCGTTGATGGCAAGTTGGCTGAAAGCCGAGAGGCCAACTTTGCGCTCGACGGCGGGGCCTACCACAAAAGGGCCGATGCCTATCGCCAATTCGCTGAGCCGGACACTGGCCCATTTACTGGCCATGCAATAATCGGTGGCTGCCGCCAAACCCACTCCGCCTCCGACGGCCTTGCCCTGCACCCGCCCGATGACGAGCTTTGGACATTGCCGCATAGCATTGATGACGTTGGCGAAGCCAAGAAAAAACTGCTTGCCCTTCTCGAAATCGCTAATGGCCGAAAGTTCGTCGAAACTGGCCCCGGCGCAGAACGTCCGGTCACCGGCGCTGCGCAAAACGACCACTGCCGACTCGCCCGACTCGCCGGCCTGTTGAATGGCCGTTGCCAATTCTGATAACAAGCACCCAGGGAGGGAATTTTGTGCCGGATGAAAAAATTCTATTGTACTCACGCCCCGCTCGTGTTGCAGGCTGACGGAGCCTATCTGTTTTTTGTCCATGTTGAAACGCGGTGAATTTTATTTAAATGCAAAGGTAAAAGAATTGGAAGGCTCCCGAAGGCACTGCTTCATGACATTTTGCCGCATAGCATTACCTCTGCCGGGCTCTGGCAAAAGGGACTGAGGGGTGATAGTTTTACTGGAAAAATCATCACCTCGTTTTCTGGAATAATGAAAATTTTGGTGCTGCGGCTAAATGTGCAGACAATCAAAATATTGCAGAAATGAGCAGATTTCAAAATGCCCGAATGAGTAGTATGGCAAAATGTCAAGTTATTCTTGCTAATAACCGAGAAATTACGAGTACCCGCTTTGTAAAGCGGGATTCTTTTTCGAAATTTGCCATTCCGTGATTTTTGAATTACCACTTCTTTTTCCTTACTGATATCAAGGAAGTCTTTTCTTGAACATACTTTCGAAGAAAACATTGAGTGCAATTCACATTACTGATACTGCGCACAAGCGTTTTCACGCTTCACAGCAGAATGAAAATACGGCTTGGCAAAAATCCTAAACATATCAATTCCCTCTGACAGAATTTGGAGAAACAAAGCAAAATTAGAAACATAGTAAGGCTCTTAAAACAGCAGCGAAATGAGCACCACATACAAGACAATTTTAACGGGC
>SCUG01000485.1 GCA_004297645.1 Saprospiraceae bacterium
AATGGCCACACTGACGATAGTGAAGCCAGCGGCGTCCTTGAAGGTTTTGCCACCGTACTTGCCGTAAAGTGCCACGAGAGCCGGACTCTCGCGGATGCAGGGGCCGCACCAACTCCCCCAGAAATCGAGCAACACGTATTGGCCTTGCAGTTGCGACAGCTTAAATGCATTGCCATCGGGCAATATGCCCATAAAATCCGGGGCCTTTTCTCCATCCGCAAAATCGGGCTGCATGTAAAAATGTTTGATGACGGAGAACACACCTATCACCACTACAAATCCGATGAGAAAAGTTATGAAATTCGGTTTCTTCATTTTTGATAAATATTGATTATCCGGCCAGAAAACAACACAACGCGAGAATAGGTTGGAGCACCTTCTGCATCGGGCGTAATATGTGCAGCTCTGTTGAATTCCGGACACTTAAGTGGGCAGGTTTAGGTTATTTGGCTGCACATTGCACCTCATTCCGAACTTTGCCAGTTGAGTGACAATGAAACCCGCTAATATTTTCAGAACTTACAGCCGGATTCTGTACCTCTTCAAATAAATTTCATCATGAATAAAATTACTCGAATCACTGCTATTTGCCTACTGGCATTCTCTTCCATTTTCGGGCAAGGCACCGAAGCCACCTTCCTCGGCAACTGGCACGACGACAATATCGTTATCGTGCCCTGGCTCAACGGCCGCTACAACGAAGTATGGGGTTTCGCCCAAGGCGGCCATGAATACGGTGTTATTGGCTCTACAGCAGGCATTCACTTCATTGACGTGACCAACCCCACTAATCCTCAACAAGCATTTCTCGTGCCCGGCTCCACGACGGGAAGCGGCCTGGTTCACCGCGATTTCAAAGATTTCAACGGCTACCTCTATGCCGTGCAGGATGAGGGCTTTTCGACTGCCACACTCCAAATCATAGACCTTCAGGATTTGCCCAACTCCGTCACCCAGGTGTACAGCTCCAACGAATTTGTGCAAACGTCGCACAACCTGTACATCGACACATCGCAAGCCCGGCTCTACTTGTTGGGCGCCAGCAGCCAGACGAAGGTGCTCGATATTTCCAACCCGGCGCAGCCTGTCTTGCTTGCTACCTACCCGAATTCCACGCTGAATCTGCCATATACCCACGACGCCTTCATCAAAGACAACATCGGCTATATGAACTGTGGCAACAGCGGCCTGTGGGTAGTGGACTTCACCGACCCCGCAGCCCCCATTTTGCTCGGCACCATGACCAGCTACCCCGGTGCCGGGTACAACCACTCCGGCTGGCTCTCCGAAGATGGCAATTACTACTTCCTCTGCGACGAAACGCACGGCAGCCCCATCAAAACGGTTGATATCAGCGACTTCGGCAATTTGCATGTGGTGGCCAGCATGGACGCCTCCTCGTCCACTACCCAAATTCCGCACAACTGTATCATACGCGGCAATTTGCTCTATGCTTCATACTATTACGACGGCCTCCAGGTTTTCGATGTTTCCAACCCACTCAACCCGGTGCGCGTGGCTTATTACGACACATACGCCGGCCCCGATGAATCATTTTATGCAGGTGCTTGGGGAGTAAATCCCAATTTGCCATCCGGCAATATTCTCATTTCCGACATCCAGTCGGGGCTTTGGGTATTCGGCTCTTTAGACCAGCCACAGGACCTGGCTATTGTGCCCAGCCAAACGGAGTTCAATACCTGCACGGGCGAGCCTATCACATTTGACCTGACCATTGGCAATGATTTCGCCGGCAGCGGCGCTACGCTGGATGTGCCCGGCCTGCCAGCCACAGCCAACGTAGTGTACAGCGCCAACCCGGCTATGCCCGGCTCGGCAGTCACCCTCACCATTACAGGTTACCCTTCCACCCTTGGCGCTATTGATGAAATGATTATCACCGCTTCCGACGATGTAAACACCAGCTCCGCTTCGGTATTTTTGGCCGTTGCCGGCCAACCGGAGGCTCCGGCACTGTCCCTTCCTGCCGATAATGCAACAGAGGTAGTCCTCCAGCCCGTCTTTGTGTGGGGTGTGGCATTGGATGCTGCGAGCTACAAATTGGAAGTATCCACCGATGCCGCCAGTTTCGATGACCACATCGTGTACAGCGCTACCACGACCAATACCACATTTACCCCCACCGTAGCATTGGCCGAAGGCACTGCTTATTATTGGCGGGTGAAAGCCCGGAACAATTGTTACAGCACCTACTCCGCCGTCCGCACTTTCAAAACCGAAGGTGTGAACGCCACCGGCGAACTGGCGGGAAACCGGCTCGCCATCTATCCCAATCCGGCCAATGGGATGCTATTCATACAATTTGAACAACCTCTGCCGGAGGCTTTTCAGGTACAATTACTTTCCCCCTCTGGGCAGACACTTCAGCAGCACAAAATGCTTGCTGGCGCAAATGGAATTTCATTGAATATGGCCGCCACCCCGGCAGGTATTTATTGGTTGAAACTCGCGTCGGCAGAAAATACGCTGGTCAGAAAAATCGTGGTTCAGCGATGAATCCGTTTGGGTTTTGGGTCTCCGGTTTTGGGCACCCCAAAACCAGAAACCCAAAACCCCTGTCCTCTTCTTACCTTTGCTCACCTTTTCATTTTTCACCAAAACCCAACTATGCTTGATTACAAGAATCCGGGCCTCGTCATAGAGTCAGCGAAGGTTGAGCCGGGCAGCGTCACCTGGCGCAGCCCCGCCAATTTGGCCATCCTGAAATACTGGGGCAAGCACGGCGAACAATTGCCGCGGAACCCCTCCCTGAGCCTCACACTCAGCAGCTCATTCACCGACACGGTGCTCGAATACAAGCCCAAAGAAGGTGGCGACCGGGACCTCTCCCTCGAATTTACTTTCCACCAGGAGCCGAACGAAGCTTTCCGGGAAAGGGTGCTCAAATTCCTCGGAAGTGTCACCGGCATCTTCCCTTTCCTCCTGCAATTGGATTTGACCGTCCGCACCGGCAACTCCTTCCCACATTCGTCGGGCATTGCCTCTTCCGCCTCCGCGATGAGTGCGTTGGCGCTGTGCCTTTGCTCGTTGGAAGAGGAACTCTTCGAGACGCTCAGCGATGATGCGGAGTTTGACAAAAAAGCATCGTACATCGCCCGGCTCGGCTCTGGCAGTGCCTGCCGCTCCATTTATCCAGTAGCTTCACTTTGGGGGCAATTTGGCGAAGTGGAAGGCTCGTCCGATGAATTTGCCATCCCGATGGCCGGGCAAGTCCACGAGGTATTCAAGGATTTTCACGACGACATCCTCGTCGTCAGTTCGGAAGCCAAACGCGTCAGCAGCCGCACCGGCCACGGGCTGATGGAGAGCCACCCCTTCGCCGAAGCCCGCTTCGCCGACGCCAAACGCAAGCTCCACTTCCTGCTCGAAGCCATGAAAAAGGGCGACTTGGAAACCTTCGGTAAAATCGCCGAAGCCGAAGCCCTCACCCTGCATGGGCTGATGATGAGCAGCAACCCCTCCTACATTTTATTGAAACCCAACACGCTCTCCATGATTGAAAAGGTGCAGGCCTACCGGGCGGAAACCAAACACCCCGTCTTTTTTAGCCTCGACGCCGGGCCGAACCTCCACCTGCTTTACCCGGAGGACGTCATCCACGACGTGCGGCTGTTCATTGATGAGGAGCTGTTGCCGCTTTGCGAAGACGAGCAGTGGATCCAGGATTGGGTGGGGGAAGGGCCGGTGCAGGGGTGAGCCGGTGGCCGGCACCGCCGGCCCGGCGAACCGGGGCAGCTAACCCAATGACCAATTTCTAATTGCCAATTTCCAACCACCATGCTCAAAATAGACATGCACACCCACATCATGCCCGCCCACCTGCCGCGCTGGGCAGACAAATTCGGCTACGAAGGCTTCATCCATTTAGAGCACAAAGAGCCGGGCTTCGCCGACATGATGAAGGGCACGAAATTCTTCCGCCGGGTCGGGCAGAATTCCTGGGATGCCCAAATGCGCATCCCCGAATATGCCAGCCACGGCACGCAGGTGCAGGTCATTTGCACCATCCCCGTGCTGTTCAGCTATTGGGCGAAGCCCGAACACACCCTCGAAATTTCGGAATACCTGAACGACGGCGTGGCGCAGATTGTCCACGACTACCCGAAAAACTACACCGGCCTCGGCACCCTGCCCATGCAAGACACCGGCCTCGCCATCCGGGAATTGCAACGCTGCAAAGACATCGGGCTGGTGGGCATCCAAATTGGCTCCAACATCAACGACCTGAACCTCGGCGAGCCGCAGTTTTTTCCCATTTTCGAAGCTTGCTCAGAACTCGGCATGGCGCTCTTCGTGCATCCCTGGAACATGATGGGTTTTCACAGCATGGAAAAATACTGGCTGCCTTGGCTCGTGGGCATGCCGGCGGAGACGAGCCGGGCAGTTTGCTCCATGATTTTCAGCGGCATTTTTGAAAAACTGCCGCGCCTGCGCTGTTGCTTTGCCCACGCAGGCGGCTCCTTCCTGCCCACCATCGGGCGGGTGGAGCACGGCTTCAACTGCCGCCCCGACCTCGTGGCCATTGACAACCCGGTGAACCCCCGCAACTACCTCGGCAAGTTCTGGGTGGACTGCATCACCCACGACATCACCATGCTGAAATACGTCCTCACCATGGTGGGTACGGATAAGGTGACGCTCGGCTCGGATTATCCCTTTCCCCTCGGCGACCTGACGATAGGCGAGTTCATCGAGCAGTCGGATTTGCCGGCGGAGGTGGTGGAGAAGATTTTTTGTGGGAATGTGTTGGAGTGGCTAAATTTGAGCATGGAAGATTTCATTTAACTGTGTTAAACTTTGGTTTTCATGAAAATTGATTTAAGCGAACTGGCATATCGGGAAAATGAAAGAATTGAATGGAAAGAAAATGTGGCAGATATTGAAGACGTAGTGAAAACAATTGTAGCATTTAGCAATGATTTTGCAAACCTCGGCGGAGGGTATGTGGTGTGTGGCGCAAAAGAAATCAAGGACATTCATGGGTTTCCATCTATTGAATATATGGGGCTTATTTCAAATACCTTGCAAGAGGTCGAAAACAAAACCTTAGCTCATTGCAGAGAAAAGGTTCACCCTGCGGTTGTTCCTTACACTGAAGTAATCGAGGCGCCAAATCATCCAGGCAAGAGAATACTCATTTTCATCATTCCAGCTACAAAACATGCCCACTCTTACCGCGCTCGCAGCAAAGATTCTTCCACATATTACATTCGGACGGGAAGCAATACTGTCGAAGCAAAGAATGGTTTATTAAATGAGTTGTTGGTTAGAAAAGGGCAAATGGAGCCTTGGGATAAACGAGTTAACCTAACTGCTTCACTAAATGATATGAGTGTGTAACAAAAAGAGTGCTACCGTAGTGGTATCGGAGCAAAGATAATGAGTAAATTTCGGAGACTATCCCGTTCTTTGGGACAAAATATTGCATCATGGATACAAATAAAATTGG
>SCUG01000043.1 GCA_004297645.1 Saprospiraceae bacterium
ATTTAGGTCGAAAGCCAAAGAAATGAGGAAAAGAAAAAGGTGCAGAAATACGAGCACCCGGGCCTTTCGCAGAAGTATGGGCGAAGATTTTAGCTGGTCAGGTATTAACCATTTGTCAATAAAATCTCCAGCCGGTTTGAATAGAGGAAGAAGGTGCATATTGCATTCATGCTATACGCACCTTCTTTGCAAGATTGTTGCCAAACAAAATGGAAGGGACTAATCTACCAGCATCACCCGGCCGGGTTCTGCCTGTAAATTGAAAGCTTTGTCAATTTGTTCCCGGCTGAAATCTTCCTCCTCCAGCACTTCGGGCAGTATTTCAGCCACTTTTTCGAGCATCCAGGCAATGTCTTCCTCCGTATGGTTTACCGTGAGGAGAAAACGAATCCCTGTATTATTATAAGGCACGCTGGGATAAATAGCGAGGCAGGAGAACAGGCCTTCGGCCATGAGCCGCTGCACTAATTTCATACCCACTTCCGGTTTGCCGGCACCGAGGAAGAATATCGGAGTGCCGTCTTTGCTCACTATGGGCAGGCCCAATTCATCGGCTTTATCGCTGAAAAATTGAATCTTGCGTTTGAGGTTCGCCTGCAATCCATAAATTTCGTCGGACAGGTGTATCCTGGCCGAGGCAACGGCAGCCCCCAAAGTTGCAGGCTGCAACGGCCCGGTAAAAATCAGCGGGCTTCCGGTATTCCTCACTAAATTTTTGTAAGTCTCGTCGTAAAATACGCCAACTCCTCCGGATGCGCCGAAAGCTTTGCCCAAAGAAGTAATGAGTACCATGTGGGGATGGAAGAATGGCATGCCCTCCGCAACGACGCCCGCACCGTGCTTGCCCGTCCAACTCATGCCATGCGAGTCATCTATGTAAAGGTGAAATTGTTCGTACTTCTGCAACAACTGGTGCAAATCTTCTAATGGCGCCACATTGCCATACATCGAATAGACGCCATCGGCCATGTACCATACCTTATTATATTGCTCGCTAAGTTTCTTTATCCGGTTCTCTAAATAGTCCATCCTGTTGTGGCGTACCATTTCTATATGGGTACCGTTGGCCTTCAATATCTTGGTGGTCATTTGTACACTGGTATGCACCTGATGGTCCAAAATGACTGCATCCCTGTTAGTAACCAAAACGGGTAAGACAGAGAGATGCCCCAGCATAGTTGTGGGCATTACAACGGTGGGATGGCCAAATATCTGGTCGAGAGAAGATTCTAATTCCTGATAAGGATGCAGCGACATATAGGCTCTCACGCAGTAATACTGCACGCCATATCTGTCAATGGCCTCTTTTGCGGCCTCTTTCAGCCGGCCGTCTGTTTCAAGCCCCACGTAATTACAGGAAGAAAAGTTGAGTAACTCTTTGCCATTCACCTGCACGATTCTTCGGTTGGGCATAGTTTGCTCATCCATTTCAAGGTGAATGATACCCATTTTTTTCAAACGCATTGCGAGTTGGTTCACCAACTCTACTTGGGAGGTAGGAAGTTGCATAATTGTTGATTTGCGGCGAGTGCCTTTGTTAATGCCTTCTGTTAAAACTCAGATTCAGGAACGTTATTGAAACAACTGGACAGCGGACACAGGATTAAAGCCTGCGCAACTACCATGTAACAATCTTTCTAAAGTAAAATTTCAGCTGTAAAAGCTGATGTGTTGATTGGTTCGGGAGCGTTTTATACTTAAAGCGTTTCTAAATTTTTCTCGGAATAACAGTGGCAAATCTAAAACTAAAAAGTAATACTTGCAATACCTCGCATGGATTATTTTTCCCAAAAATATACTTCAGTAAATTTAGTCACCCCTTGACTGGTTTTCGCCAGTAATTTTTCTACAAAACAATTGGGATAGACCAATACCAGCCTTTCCCTTTATTACTACGACACCAGACATCGGAAATCCCGGCGTTTAAGGAGAATATAATGCGCTCGCCCGCGAACAGCAGTTCGTGTATCGTACCAAAAAATTCCTACTTTTGCCAATGCTAAAAGCCCATTATTTTACTTCAGCCAATCTTACCCGCTTATGAAAGAGCAGAATCTTGAAGCACATTTCCAGGCGAAAATAGATGCCGAAATAAAAATCGAACCCAAGGACTGGATGCCTGATGAATACCGCAAGACACTCATCCGCCAAATTTCCCAACACGCCCATTCCGAAATCGTAGGCATGCTGCCCGAAGGCAACTGGATTACCCGTGCCCCGTCGTTGCGCCGCAAACTCATCCTGTTGGCCAAAGTGCAAGACGAAGCGGGCCACGGTCTATACCTGTACAGCGCCGCCGAAACCCTCGGCGCTGACCGCGGTGACCTCGTCTTACAGATGCTGAACGGTAAAGCCAAATATTCCAGCATATTCAACTACCCCACCCTCAACTGGGCCGACATAGGCGCCATTGGCTGGTTAGTAGACGGAGCGGCCATCACCAACCAGGTGATGCTCACCCGCACTTCTTACGGGCCTTACGCCAGAGCCATGGTGCGCATTTGCAAAGAGGAGAGCTTTCACCAGCGCCAGGGGTACGAAATCATGCTTGCCATGAGCCGGGGATCGGAAGAGCAAAAACAAATGGCCCAAGACTCCCTCAACCGCTGGTGGTGGCCGTCCCTGATGATGTTTGGCCCGCACGACGGTGAATCTTCCCATAGCGAACAAGCTTTCAAGTGGAAAATCAAGCGCAAATCCAACGACGAACTCCGGCAGCAATTTGTGGACGCCACTATACCACAGGCCGGACTGCTCGGCCTCACCGTGCCCGACCCCGCCCTCCGGTGGAATGCCGAACGCGGGCATTACGATTTTAGTCCTATAAATTGGGACGAGTTCTGGAACGTAGTCAAAGGCAACGGCCCCTGCAACCGGGAGCGCATTGCGGCACGGCAAAAAGCCTGCGACGACGGCGCATGGGTGCGGGAAGCTGCTTTGGCTTACGCCGAAAAAAAAGAGCAAAAGCAAATCGGTGCCCGCCAAACAGCAGCAGCGTAGCCCGGCTTCTTTTCTAAAAATTCAATATTGTCACCATGAAAAAAAGTTGGCCCCTTTGGGAAGTTTTTATTCGCAGCAAGAGCGGGCTGGACCATAAACATGCCGGCAGCATTCACGCTGCCGATGCTGAAATGGCGATAGAAAATGCCCGCGACATATATACCCGCCGCAACGAAGGCGTAAGCATCTGGGTGGTCGAATCGAAGCACATCACCGCCTCCGATCCCGATGACGCCGATGCGCTCTTCGAACCTGCAAAAGACAAAATCTATCGTCACCCTACGTTTTACAATTTGCCCGATGAGGTGAAACACATGTGAGACGGAGGACGAAGGACGGAATGTACTTTCAGCATTTTTTACCGCCTTTATTATATGGACGCAAATACACCACTTTATAGCTTTCTCTTGCAATTGGGCGATAACGCCCTGATTTTGGGCCACCGCCTCGGTGAATGGTGCGGCCACGCCCCCGAAATGGAACTCGACATCGCCCTGACCAATATCGCCCTCGACCTGACGGGGCAAGCACGGGCCTTGTACCAACGCGCCACCGAACTGAACGCACAAGGAAAAACAGAGGACGACCTGGCCTATCTCCGCGACGTGCCAGAATTTCGCAATGTTTTGCTCGTGGAGCAACCCAACGGCGATTTTGCCCACTCCATCGCCCGCCAGTTTTACTTCGATGCTTTCAATTACTTTTTCCACGAAGAACTGACCCGGAGCAGCGATGCCTGGCTTTCCGGCTTCGCCGTAAAATCTTTGAAGGAAATCACCTACCACCTGCGCTTTAGCTCCGAGTGGGTGCTGCGCCTCGGCGATGGCACCGCCACCAGCCACGAAAAAATGCAAACCGCCCTCGACGACCTTTGGTATTGGACCGGAGAAATGACCACACCATCAGACCTTGAACGCCAAATGGCCGCCGATGCCATCGGACCCAGTTTGCAACAAATAAAATCCAGGGTGAACGACCGGGTGAATGACGTGGTCTCGATGGCCACTCTCCAACTACCCACCGGCACCTGGATGCAAAGTGGCGGCAAAGTAGGCCGCCACACCGAACACCTCGGCTTCATACTGGCCGAAATGCAGTTCTTGCAACGGGCATACCCCGGAAATGAGTGGTAAACCCTTTGGCAAAATCCTCGTTTTATGGCTGAACAAACCACTGCACACCGAATAGCCAAATACCGCATTTTTGAACCATGATGACCATCATCTCAGGCACTAATCGCCATAACAGCGAAGCACTGCAATTCGCCAGGCATTATCAACAGGTGTTGGCTGCTAAAACAGCCGAACCAATAAAACTGCTTGCCCTCGAAAATATTCCGCACGACTGGTTTCACCCCGGCATGTACGACGATGATGGCCAAAGCGCCACCCTTGCAGCACTTCAGGATGAGTACATTTTGCCTGCCGGCAAATTCATCTTCATCGTACCGGAGTACAACGGCGGCATGCCCGGCGCGCTGAAACTATTCCTCGACGCCTGCTCCATCCGGCGCTACCGCGACAATTTTTCGGGGAAAAAAGCAGCAATGACGGGCATCGCCGCAGGCAGAAGCGGCAATTTGCGCGGCATGGACCACCTCGCCGGTATTCTCAACCACATGGGTGCCGTGGTTTTCCCCAAAAGTTTACCCCTATCCGGTATCGAAAAACTAATGGACGGCCAGGGCAACATCTCCGACATTGATACACTCGCTGTGATTGAAAGGCAAATTGACAGCTTTCTCAATTTTTAATGCCTGGCGGCCGGCAATATTTCTTCGTCCGTTTTCGTACACCTCCACAGAATGAAAATACCCCGGTACATTTTATTTGGAATGTGCCAAACCCCGGCACGCTTGCAGCTTGCTTCTATCGCGAATTATAGGACAATTTGTTTTTATCGCCAAAGAAGCGCTATATTTTTGACGCCGGAATCGTTTCGAATGGTGACCCCGGCAGCCATTATCAAAACGAACCATCAACAACCTAAAACAGCTTCATTATGAATTCACGACAAGGTCTAACCGTCATTATCGTCATCCTTTTACTGCTGCTGATGGGTACCGCCTATTGGGGCTACACCACCCACCAGGACAAAAAGGAACTCACTTCACAAAACACTCAGCTCACCCAGCAAATGGGCGACCTGACAGCACTGAAAGAC
The DNA here is from genome assembly GCA_004297645.1 of Saprospiraceae bacterium. GTDB lineage: Bacteria > Bacteroidota > Bacteroidia > Chitinophagales > Saprospiraceae > UBA6168. The sequence continues at coordinate 5,164 of SCUG01000043.1, forward strand.
AACCTCCAAACCGAGGTGGACAGCCTGCAAAATGCCTATGCTACGCTGGCTGAAGAAAACGAATCGCTGCAAGGCTCCGTAGCCGATGCACAAAAGAAAATCGCCGAAAAGGAAGCCGTCATTCGCAACATTAAGAAACAGACAGCCTCCGAAACCAACAGCTTGCAAGCCCAAATAAAGGAACTGCTCGGTGTAAAAGCCGAACTGCAAGCCTCCATCAACAACCTCCAGGTAGAAAACGACTCCCTGCTCGCCCTCACCGGCCAACTGACAGCCGACCTGGCCGTGGCCAAAACGGAAAACGAGACACTCGCCAACCTGAACTCAACCATCCAGGAGAAACTGAAACGCCTGACGCTGGCCAACTTCAAAGCCACCGCCTTCCGCGTGGAGGTGGAAAAAAGAAGGCCAAAAGCCACCGCCAAAGCACGGCAGGCCAAAAGGCTGCAAGTGAGCTTCGACCTCACCGGCGTGGTGGCCAAGTACCAGGGAGTGCGGCCCTTATACCTCGTCGTAACAGATGACAAAGGCACCCCTATCAAGGCCAAAAACCCCATCTTGGCAAAGGTGAACGTCAATAATTCTATGATGGAAATACAGGCGGTGAAATCCCAAGAGGTGAACATTGGCGAAAACCAGCGCCTCTCCTTTTCCTACGACCTCGAAGAAAAACTCAGGTCCGGCTATTACCGCGTAGCCGTGTACACCGACATCGGGCTGTTGGGTGCCGCCAGTTTCCGGCTCCAATAAACTACTGCTTGACTTAAACGCAGAGACGGGGAGGCCATCATCTCCTCCTTGTCTCTATGTTTTATTTCGTGC
>SCUG01000486.1 GCA_004297645.1 Saprospiraceae bacterium
TGTTCTTTTTGAGGCTGTATCATAAGTCAACGCTGGAATTAGCTTGACAATTTTTATTTCAACACAGAGACACGGAGGCACAGAGAACCAAACTCAACTCTGTGTTTTTGTGCCTCTGTGTTGAAGAATTTGGTCACAATTTTTTAGCGATGACTTATGATACAGCCTCAAAAAAACATACATCTTATTTTGCGAACGTTCCTTAGGCAGCATATTTTTCAGCAACCAAGCTCGCCAACGGTAACTATACGCCGCCTTTTCTGGATTAGGCATCAACGCCAAAGCTGCCAGTGCACTAAATACTGATTGCCCATTTTTTATTGCTGTATCAATGATAGACCGGATTATGCAGTAGTGTTGCTGACCCGTCTTGAATTGACCTGACACTTTGAGTTTGACCTTCAAATTTCGAATTGCTCTTCCTGATCCGTTGTTTTCAAATGGAGTGTTTGGGTCATATAGAAAGGGGAAAATGAAGGCACGATATCTAATCATTGGGTTTTGCAGGGTTTTAGTTTTTGCAGCACTATTGGTCATGGTTTCTTTGAGCAGGTCATCAAGTTGCTTTTGTACTTCCAATGCTTCGGGGTGGTCTGTTGGATAAGCTGGAAGTGCTTGTTTGAGCTTTACGGCTTTTGCACCGTAATCGCTCCATATAACCACAGTTCATTGACAATTCAGGGTAACCGTTTTGGTTCAAAAGTGAAAACCCTTATCTTTTGCTCCAAAACAGACAACATGATGCTATTGGTCTATTTTCCAAGTATAGTGAAGAAATACGCCCCCTGCTTTGAGCACTGCTTCAGCCCGGAGGGCTATGAACACTTCAAAAAGGCATATCAGGCTTTATCGTCAGCGACAACAAGACGCTGGAGGCCATCAACCGGATGTTCGTGAATGATTCCCGGCACCAGGCCAGTTTCAACAAATTCTTTAACTGTCAGAACTTTGACCTCGAAGAAGTCAACCAGGCCCGGCAGGACATGCTTCACGGGAACCCTGGCACTTGCTTCAAAGAGAAGGGCGTGATGAGCGTGGACAACAGTCTGCTGAAGCACTATGGCAGGCACTTCGACAAAATTTACTGCCATTACGATTATGTCCACAAGTGCTACCGCTGGGCACACGACTTGGTCACCCTGCACTATAGCGATGACCTGACAGACTATCCCGTACTCTACCGCCTGTGGGAGCCGCCCGACTTGGAGGCGGTGGCCAATTATCTGAGGGACCATGGCTTCGTGATAAACGGACAGAAATGGGATAAGCGCGCTACAGCGAGCCTCAAAAGTGGCGCAACTATATCCGTGCCCGCTATAAAGAAGGCAGGGTGCAGCATCCCGGTGTGGTCGGTATATACAAGACCAAGAACCATATCGCCCTTGAACTCATCCGAAAGTTCCATTCCCTGTACCCGGAAGAAAACCTCCCTGTAGCCTTAGACACAGGTTTCACCTCCGCCGAACTGTGCGGGGCCATCTGCGGGGAACTTGGACTGGACTATGTCGGTGCCCTGAGGGAAGACCAGTACGTCACCGACCGGGACAGCGGCAAGGAGGTGCTGCTCACAGAACTCGTCGCTAAGCTGCGAAGGGAAGGCAACCCAGGTCCCCGCAACAACATCCAAAAAACAAGTTTCACTTACAAGGGGGAAAAGCAGGTATGTTATGCCTATTTCGCCAACCACCATGTAAGGGTCTTCGATAAAAAACAACGGCTGGTTATCTCCTTCCTGCGGGAAGACCTTTGCGACCGGCCCAGTTTCACGGTTACCAACCGCATGAATTGGTATCCCAATGGCATCCTGCGCATCCGCCGCCATAGGTGGCCTCCTGCTGCGTGGACGCAACGGCGTAGAAATCGAAGTCCCCCCAGGCACGCTCCCCGGTACCCTGCGCCAACTCATCGCCGCCCTGTCATGCTAAGCTTCTCTTCCCGCCAGCGCTACTATCTGCACATCGGTGCGGTGGACATGCGCAAGCAATTCGACGGGCTGGCTGGGGTGGCCGGCCAGGAGTTTTCCCCAGAAAGTCATGAGTGGCGGCGTGTTCATCTTCATCAACCGCCGGCGCGACCGCATCAAACTGCTGATGTGGTACCTCACCGGCTTCGCCCTCTACTACAAACGCCTCAAGGCCGGCACTTTCGAACGGCCCCTCATCCGGACCGGCGAAAACAGCGTCGAACTGGCCTGGCCCGAACTGGTGAAAATCGGGGAAGAACGCACCGAAACAGTGGATTACACCCCGGCCAGAGGCGTAGCTCCCCGCAAAGGTAAAGGGCTGACCGGTGGTGAGAAATATGGGGTTGGCCGGAGGCTTACGCAAGTCTAACGAAGTGTGACTTGCGACCAGTTTCCGCAAAAGCCCCCTGACTTTCATCAACCGCATACCCGCACGTCCCCCATTTTCGCTAATTTCGCTGCCGCAAATTTTCAAGTGCCAATTTTAGCAGAAAATGATAAACCTGATATTATTCGGCCCTCCCGGTTCCGGCAAAGGAACGCAGGCCGCCAAGTTGGTTGAGAAATACCACCTCGTGCACATCTCCACCGGCGATTTGTTCCGCTTCGAAATGGGCAACAACACCCCATTGGGGCAAAAAGCAAAAAGCTACATGGAAAAGGGCCAGCTCGTGCCTGACGAGGTGACGGTAGGCATGTTGAAAAACAAAGTGGACGCTAACCCGAACGCCAAAGGTTTTATTTTCGATGGCTTCCCGCGCACCATTGCCCAGGCTGAAGCATTGGACCGGTTGATGGCGAAAAAGGATTCGCCCATTTCCGGCCTCCTCGCCCTTGACGTGGACGACGAAGAAATCACCCAGCGCATCCTGCTGCGCGGCAAAACATCGGGACGCAGCGACGACAACGACGAGCGCATCATCCGCAACCGCATCGAAGTTTATAAAAGCGAAACTTCACCGGTGTTCGACTATTACGCCCAATCTGATAAATCGCAAAAAATAAACGGCTTCGGCACCATCGAAGAAATCTTCGCCCGCCTTTGCACAGCCATAGATTCTTTGTGATTTATGGAAAGCCGTTCCTCTTTGTTGATAAACCTCTTCATCCGTCACACTTATGGCCGACCAGAATTTTGTAGATTATGTAAAAATCTGCTGCCGTACCGGCAAAGGCGGGGCGGGCAGTGCGCATTTTTTGCGCGACCGCCACAATCCGAGGGGTGGCCCCGACGGAGGTGACGGTGGCCGGGGTGGCCATATCATCTTGCGAGGCAGTACAAACACCTGGACGTTGCTGCACCTCAAGTACCGCAAGCACATCATTGCCGGCGATGGCGTAAACGGCTCCCGCAACAACAGCTCTGGGGCCTACGGCCAGGACGTCATCCTCGATGTGCCACTCGGCACGGTAGCCAAAGATGCCGAAACCGGAAAGATAGAATTCGAAATCACCCGGCAAGGAGAGGAAAAAACGCTGGTGCAAGGTGGCCGCGGCGGCTTGGGAAACTCCCACTTCAAAACCTCCACCAACCAGGCACCGGACTACGCCCAGCCCGGGGAACCTGGGAAGGAAGAGTGGAAAATTCTGGAGCTAAAAGTCTTGGCCGACGTGGGCTTAGTAGGCTTTCCCAACGCCGGAAAATCGACCCTGCTCTCCGCCATCTCTGCCGCCAAACCCAAAATAGCAGACTATCCGTTCACCACCCTCGTGCCCAATCTCGGGTTTGTCAAGTACCGGGCAAGCCAATCTTTTGTCATCGCTGACATCCCCGGCATCATCGAGGGAGCACACGAAGGAAAAGGCCTCGGCCTTCGCTTCCTGCGGCACATCGAGCGCAACTCGACGCTGCTTTTCATGGTGCCCTGTGTGACGAAAAATATCGCACAGGAATATGAAGTTCTCGTCAACGAATTGTGCCAATACAACCCGGAACTGCTCGACAAGCCGCGGGTGCTCGCCATCACCAAATGCGATCTCGTTGACGCAGAAATTATCGAAATGCTACGGCAAGACCTCCCCAAAGACATCCCCGCCGTATTCATTTCTGCCGTTGCCCATCAGGGCCTCGACGAACTTAAAGACCTCCTTTGGAAAATTATGAACCTCGATTCCACCCCCTAAGATTTGTGCCCGCCATACCACCAAAAAAAACGGCAGAACACCACGAAAGTGCCTGCCGGATATGTGTAACAATAGTGTAAAGGGCAACCGGGGGTAGAATCCAATTAGTTCGCCAGGGTTCACGGCAAAAAGCACGCATCAAAGCCTGGGTGGCGCTGCATCGGAATTCCGAATGCAGCGTCCAGGGTGAAATGTGTACAATACTCTACTTAACTTGGCTTGAAAAAGAATGCTCGGTTTCCAGGACACCGTGATTTTGGGATGCCGGTCTCCGGAATTTAATGAAGAAAAAAATATCTCGTGAAAAAGCGAATTCCCTGCCTTCGGGCAGCCTGTAAATGCTGCCACATTATTTCTGAGTGTAATTTGTCAAAAATATTGCCATTCATTGCAACCCGGCACATTTTCTTCGAAAAATTTTCACTTTTTTTCTGACGAACAAATGGATTTGCCCCCTCGCCCCAGTAAATGTTTACAATCGGTGGCTTTAACATCTGAGTAGTTCTTGCCTCCGTTTTTCAAATTTATGCGAAAAGGAAAGGAGGCTATCTTTGTTTAATTTTATTCGCCAACGACAAAACAGATGCAGCTAAAATCGAGGTTGATAAAACCCATTGCAATAAGAATTGCCAAAAACATCGGACGCTGGAGCGCGGAGGCTACAATAGAGCAGGAGCGCATATTGCAGTATTTGATAGAAAAAGGCAGGCGCACAGCTTTTGGGCGGGCACATGGTTTTGATAAAATAACGACTTACGAGGCCTTTCGCCAGCAGGTGCCCATCCGCGACTACGAGGGCCTGAGGCCTTACATCGGGCGCATCAAAAACGGGGAGAGCGACGTGCTGTGGCCGGGCCGTCCGAAGTATTTTGCCAAAACCTCAGGCACCACATCGGGCGTGAAATACATCCCGCTCACGCGGGAAAGCATGCCCAACCATTTCGGCACCGCCCGCAATGCGCTTTTCAACTATTATGCCCGCACCGGCAACGGCAGCTGGCTCGACGGCAAGCTGATTTTCTTGTCGGGCAGCCCGCAATTAGAGCAGGTAAGAGGCGTCCCCACTGGCAGACTGTCGGGCATTGTCAACCACGAGGTGCCGGCTTGGCTCCGCACCAACCAACTGCCAAGCTACCACACCAACTGCCTCGAAGAGTGGGAAGAAAAACTCGACGCCATCGTGGACGAAACCCTGGGGCAGGATATGCGCCTCATCAGCGGAATACCACCTTGGGTGCAGATGTACTACGAGCGATTGCTGGAGCGCAGCGGAAAAAAATTTATCAAAGATATTTTCCCCAATTTCTCTGTCTTCGTCTATGGCGGCGTAAATTTCGAACCATACCGGGCTAGCCTCGAAGCCCTCGTTGGTCAACGCCTCGACAGCGTGGAAACCTACCCCGCTTCGGAGGGTTTTATCGCATTTCAGGACGACCCGAAAGAGACTGGACTTTTGCTCAATGCCGCCTCCGGCATTTTTTTCGAGTTCGTTCCAGCGGAGGAAATTTTCGATAAAAACCCCACCCGTCTGAACTTGAACAAGGTAGAAGTTGGCGTAAATTACGCCCTTATCATCAACAATAATGCAGGGCTTTGGGGCTACAACATCGGCGATACGGTGGAGTTCGTTTCCACGAATCCCTACCGCTTGCGCGTCACCGGCCGCATCAAACATTTTATCTCCGCCTTCGGCGAACATGTGATTGGGAAAGAAGTGGAAGAGGCGTTGCTGACCGCCGCCAAAAACGCAGGGATCAACATTGTGGAGTTTACCGTGGCACCGCAAATTTCGCCGCCGGATGGTGGACTGCCCTGCCACGAGTGGTTTGTCGAATTTGAGCATCTACCCGACAACCTCAATAATTTTGCCCGGCAATTAGACGAGCAAATGACACGGCAAAACATTTATTACAACGACCTCATCAAAGGAAAGGTACTTGGCCCGCTGAAGGTGACGCCGTTGCAAAAAGAAGCCTTTCGAAATTACATGAAAGCACAGGGAAAACTCGGCGGGCAAAACAAGGTGCCGCGCTTGTCGAACGACCGGAAAATTGCAGCGGCGCTGGAGGCTTTCCGGCTGCACTAATCTTCCAAATGCTGCCGCAGAAAATCGAGCGCCAGTTTATTGGCCTCTTGTGCCGCTACCTCATTATAGCGCGGGCTGCTCGGATTGGCAAAGGCGTGAGCAGCATCGTACCAATGCACCTCCAGATTTTTGCCAGTGGCTTTGGCTAATGCTTCAAATTTCCCAACTACCCCTTCATTTATCCAATCGTCTTTTTTTGCAAAAATACCCAACACATCCGCCTGAAGTAGCGCCAGTTCATTGGCTTTCTCCACAGGAAGGCCATAGTACATCACACAGCCTGCGCCACGCCCAGCCGCGAGAATGCTACTGCGCAGCGACCAACCGCCACCAAAGCACCAGCCCACCGTGGCAATGCGGGCATCAGGGCCAGCCACGGCGAGGGCGCCATTTATGATGGCATTGCAGCGTTCGGGTTTCACGGCGTTCATCAATTCGCCGGCCTTGCCGGCATCGCTCGTGGCGTTGCCATCATACAGGTCAAGCGCCATAACGGTGACGTTGCCGAGGCTGTCAGCCAGGCGCTCTGCTTCCCGCTTTATCTGGTCGTTGAGGCCCCACCACTCGTGGAGGAGGAAAAGAAATTTGTTGGCCGGTGCTGACGGTTTTACGAGATATGCTTTGCCGGTGCGCCCGTCGGAAGTCGGGAATTCCGTCATTTCACCGCGGCCCTGAAAAGCGATGTTTTCGGGAGTTTCGTGCGCTTTGGCGAAGTTGCTGTCGCTGGTAAATTTTGCCATGCTATCGCCTTGGTGTGACTGCTGCTCCCCGCCTGGAGCGTTGGTGCAACGGGTAAAAGCCATGGCGGTAAGGATGAAAAATGCGAGGGTGAATTTGTGAGTCATAACTTGAAAGTTTATCGGGAAGAACGCGGCGGAAGGCCGCCGGTTACTTCTCTGCCACAATGATGTATTGATAATCCAATGAGCAGTCGTCGGAGGTAAAATCGCTGAACCCAGCGGCGAGCAACTCGTTTTCCACTTCGTACAATTCGAGGCGGATGCTCGCTGGCGGGTAACTAATAGGGATGCGCTTTTTCTTAAAATCCACGATGATCACCTTGCCCCCTTCGGGCAATACGCTCAACAGGTTTTTCATGTATGGCACCCGGTCTTGAATGTAGATATAAGTATTGACGATGAGGACGATGCCGGCCTCGCCGGGACGGAGGTTAGAATTGCCGGGGGTGGCAAGCCGGGTCTCAAAGCGGCGCTGGTATTCCGGCTTTAGTTCTACCAGCTTGATGCTGTCCATAAAATGGATGAAGCGGGGGTCCACTTCTATGGCGATGACTTTTTTCGCCAACTGGGCCAACCGGCGGGAAAAGAATCCGGAACCGGCACCGAGGTCGGCGACAACCTGGTTGCTCAGGTCTCCCATTTTTTGAATAACAATTTCGGGCTTTTGCCAGACCACCCTTCCGGGTGGGTCATATTGGGTGAGCAGGGTGTCTAAACTGGCGGCTTCACCTTCAGGGGAATGAGTGGAAGTGGAATCCTTTGCCAGCCCATTATTGGGCGTTTCAGGGTTGCTTTTATCCGCACATCCTGCCGCCAAGGCCAGGCAGAGCAACAAAACAGAAAAAGGGAAAGGTTGGAGTTTCATTTTGTAGCAATATTTTACCGGCGGGGGCGGTGAGTTTTTCATTTTTAAAATCAGGGTTTACTGTCGCCGCTAAGATAATTGAAAAAGCCTCGTCCGTTTGATCTTTGCAACCTTATTCCCTTGGGGGCGTTTTCAGGCTTTTGCCGGCTGCCCCTATTTACCGCCTTCTTTTCAAGAAAAATAAAACAAGCTAATGTCCTACTTAGATACTACCCTCAACGTGTACAAACAAGCGGCCTTGGAGCCGGAAGCCGGCCTGTGTTGTACCACCACTCCAATTTGGCAGTTGCCGGGCCTTAAAATTCCTGCTCGCATGCTGGAAATGAACTACGGCTGCGGCAGCACGGTACATCCCCGCGACCTCGCCAACAACCCGAAGATTCTTTACGTGGGCGTTGGCGGCGGCATGGAGTTGTTGCAGTTCGCCTATTTCAGCCGCCAGCCGGGAGGGGTCACCGGCGTGGACGTAGTTGATGAGATGCTCCAGGCTTGCAAAGACAACTTCCTGGAGGCAGAACGCAGGAACCCCTGGTTTCGCTCTGAATACGTGAATTTGAGCAAAGGTGATGCCCTCAACCTGCCGGTGGAGGACAACAGCGTGGATGTGGCCGCCCAAAACTGCCTGTTCAATATTTTCAAAATGGACGACCTCCGCCAGGCCCTTCAGGAAATGTTCCGCGTGCTAAAACCCCACGGCAAGTTGGTACTCTCCGACCCCGTTTGTGAGGAGCGCATGCCGGTACACCTACAGAATGACGAGCGCCTGCGGGCGCAATGCCTCACCGGAGCCATCCCGTTGAAGGAATATGTGAATATGCTGACGGGCGTGGGCTTCGGCACCATCGAAATCAGGGCGAAACGCCCCTACCGCCTGCTTGACCCGATGCACTATGACACCGATCACATCATCGCCATCGAAAGCGTGGAAGTCTGTGCCATAAAAGACCCCATTCCCGGTGACGGCCCCTGCGTCTTCACCGGTAAAACCGCCATTTATTATGGCACCGGCGAATTTTTCGACGACGAAAAAGGCCATGTCCTGCAATACAACCAACCCGCCGCCGTCTGCGACAAAACGGCCACCGCATTGGCTGCCATCGGACGCAACGATATTTACATTTCTGATTCCACTTATTTTTACGACGGAGGCGGGTGTTGTTGACACCGCCCCTTGCCACTGCGAAACTGCTGGAACAGTATCACAGTGGCCTGCCTCCTTCCTAATCCGCTTGCCCTCCATTTGCCTTTCCCTGCCATGTAAAAACGGCAACAATTTTGCGCATAGCATTGCCCGGTGCTACCTCTAATATGGATTAAAGTCTTCGACGCCAGGGCAAACGCATCAAAATTTGCACGACCTCGGAGAGGTCAAATGTTTGTAGAAATTGCCTGTTCCCGCTTCATTTCGACCTCGGAGAGGTCGCATTTGTGCAAAACTTGCGACCTCTC
>SCUG01000487.1 GCA_004297645.1 Saprospiraceae bacterium
TATTTCTGCACCTTTTTCTTTTCCTCATTTCTTTGGCTTTCGACCTAAATAATACCCTGAATTTTCCGGACGCTGCAAATCCACCACTCAAGCTGGCCATGCTCATCACCATTGGGCTGGCACTCATTTTCAAGTATTTTGGCAACTTCACTCTTTCGGGAAACCTCCTCGCTCTTTTTCTATCCTTTGTATTGGTAGAATCCATCCCCACCAGTGGAGGGTTGTATTCCGATAATTTGTTGTGGTTGTTGGCTGCCCCGTTGATGGCCCTGCTCTTTGCCAACCCCCGGTCGGGTTTGCTCTGGCTTATAGGCCTTCTGGGCTACACGGCCTATCAATATTTTCTAGAAATCAATGCGGCAGTTTCTTTCCGGGAGCAAACCTTGGATTTGGATGCCATGTACTATTTCATTACCTATTCTGGCTTATTCATTATTGTGGTGGGAGTGGTGTTAATATTTGCCAGGGGCCAGGCCCTCATCATCAATGCCCTAAATGAAAAACAGGAAGAGCTTGAACGCCAGAAACAGGAAATACAAAATCAGGCACAATCCCTCAAAGAGGCGCAGGTGCAGTTGCAAGGCTCAAACCGGGAACTTGAACAATTTGCCTACGCTGCTTCGCACGACTTGAAAGAGCCGCTTCGGATGATTGGCACCTATACTCAATTGATACAGCGAAAACTTAATGACCATCTCGACGAAGCTACAGGTGAATACATGCACTTCGTGACTGATGGCGTGACACGGATGGATAAATTGCTGACCGATTTGCTGGAGTATTCCCGGCTGGGCCGCGTGAATACTCAAACCACAAAAACCGACCTCGGCGAGATACTCTTTGTCGTCATCAATAATCTGATGATGGTGATGAAGGATAGTAATGCTTCCATTTATTCGAATCCATTGCCAACGATAAAGGCACCTTCTACCCAGATGATTCAGCTTTTTCAAAACCTGATTGCCAACTCAATAAAGTTTCGTCAAAAAGGCGTAGAACCTGTCATTGAGATCAATTACAGCTTTGAAGATGGCAATCACGTTTTCACCTTCCACGACAATGGCATCGGCATACCGGAGGAGCATCGCAAAAACGTCTTCAATATTTTCGAGCGGTTGCACACCCGGCAGGAGTACGAAGGAACCGGCATTGGCCTGGCAACCTGCAAAAAAATTGTAACCAACCTCGGCGGCGACATCTGGGTAGCCAGCACCGGCAAGCCTGGCTCTAAATTTCAATTCACCTTGCCTTCGGCAAATTAAGACCCTGCTTGCCCCAATCAACTTCCTTATGATGTCGCATCCAGATTCTGTCCCCTGTAATAGCCCATATCCTTGTCTTTGCGCCATTTTACGAAGTAAGTAACCTGCCCGGCGTGGTAAGAAAAATGCTCCACCACATGAATGAGTAAACTCAAACCGGTTTCCTGAAAACCCTGCACTTTCACGGGAGAGAGAATTTGTTGCAGCGAGATTTCGTTCAGCGTCTTCTCCGCATCTTTCTGAAGTTGGTCGAGCAAGGCGATGAGTTTTTGGGTGGGAACGGGTCCCCGTTCGTCGAATTCGGTTTGCCGTTGCCGCGTATCGGGATGGCCGCCAAGGCCGGCAATGAGCCACTGGCGCACGTTGCCGCAAAGGTGGAGTACCAGATTTCCAACGCTGTTGCTGTGTTCGTTGGGCCGGTACCAGATTTCTTCCTCTGATAGCTCGCCGAGGCATTTCTTGAGCCTCGGAATGTTTTCAACGAACAGGCGGCGGCGAACTTCAGCTATTAAAAGGTCTTTATAAATTTCCATGGAGTCTGATTTTTTATGGCGTCACGGGCCGGGGGAGAAAGCGTTTTGAACATTTAAAGAGCGTTTGATAACACTAATTCTGTGAAGGTGCAAAATACATTTCGTAAGATTGTCAATCAGAACCGCAAACAAAGTAGCCAACTTATGAAAAACTCTTTACTCCTTTTAGCACTGGCATTCTTGATGGTGGCATGCGGCAGCAAAAAATACGACGCCACCTCATCCATCACAATGAAGAAAGACCCCTGTTTCGGCTTTTGCCCGGTCTATGTCTTTACTATTGACGGCACAGGCAGCGCCTCATTCAGCGGGGAGCGCAACGTGGATAAAGAAGGAAACTGGATTCGCACCCTCTCTTCTGAAGAAACTTCGGCTCTTTTCCAGGCCTTCGAGTCTGCAAAGTTTTGGAACTTTGAAGAGGAATACACCGATTCGATGACCGACCTGCCAACAACCTGGATAACCTTTAGCCATCAGGGGCAGACCAAAACCATCAAAGATTACTACGGTGCCCCCGAACCTTTAAAAAACCTGGAGAAAATGGTGGAAGATATCGCCGAATCAGGCGACGGCTGGAAACAAATCTCAACGCAATAATAACCCCTTCCATCCTCAAAGTCAGCATCAGAGCCATGCAAGAAAACTTTTCAGAAATGGCCCCCATCGTTATGGAGCGTTTAGCGCTCGAAAAAATGAAAGCCCCCGTAGCGGCCACCGAAGACAGGCAACGGGCTGGTCGGTGAACAACTAAACCCTGTCGAAGAATACTCCGGAGGTTCGGGCGGTGGGGTTATTATTGAAAAGTTTTTCTACATTAGTCAACCGTAATACCAATGAACGATATTTTAAAAACAGCAACCGAAGAGTTAAAAAACAAAGTCATGAGCGATTTCAAAGACATCAAAGTGGAGCGCAGCAAACACGCCGAATCCATCATTCGCAACCACATCATTTTCAGCATGGGGGCTGGTATGATACCCGTGCCCGTGGTTGATATTTTCGCCGTCAGTGCTTCCCAGTTGGACATGATTCGCCAGCTATGCAAGGTGTATGACCAAGATTTCCTCGAAACGCAGGGCAAAGCTATTGTCAGCTCGCTCACCACTGCTACCCTGGCCCGGATAGGTGCTGGAAGCCTGGCGAAGATGATTCCATTCGTGGGGTCATTTGTGGGTGGCGTAACCAACGCTGCTCTTGCCGGCGCTTCGACTTATGCCCTGGGGCAGGTATTTAAAATTCACTTCGAGACTGGCGGCACCATTCTGGATTTCGACACTAACCGGCTTAAAAAGCTGTACAACGAGCAGTTTGAAAAAGGGAAAAAAGTGGCGGAAGAGTTGCGCAAGCAGCAGGAAGCAAAAAAGAAATCAGAACAAACCACTTCCCCGGATGCCGGCATTACCTCAAGTGACAAATCTGCCGGATTTGCGCAAAATGATGTGGCTCGCATTAAAGAACTTGCAGAGCTTAGAGACGCAGGTATCATCTCGGAGGAGGAGTTTGACAAAATGAAAAAGAAGATTATTGACGGGTGATTTCTGCCGGGAGTCACTCGACCGATTTTACCATTCCAACCTGGCTGAGGCAGTCACATCCTGCCCGGCAAATTCACCTTTCAAAAACTTATAATAGCCGGTGACCGCAATCATGGCGGCGTTGTCGGTGCAGTATTCAATTTTCGGGATGTAGGTATTCCAGCCTTCTTCTCTACCCAATTTCTCCAATTCCCGGCGCAAACCTGAATTGGCGGAAACGCCACCGGAGATGGCGATTTCCCGGATGCCGGTCTGCTGGGCGGCTTTGCGCAGCTTTTTCAATAAAATGCTGACGATGCGTTGTTGCACCGAGGTGCAAATACCGGCCATGTTTTCAGTGATAAACTGCGGGTTTTCTTTGATTGCATCCTGCAAGAAATAAAGAATGGACGTTTTTAACCCGCTGAAACTGAAGTCCAACCCCGGCACCTTAGGCTCTGGAAATTCGAACAACGGTTGGCCCAACTGTGCCCACTTGTCCACTTCCGGCCCGGCGGGATAGTCGAGGCCGAGGAGTTTTCCCGTTTTGTCGAAGGCCTCGCCGGCGGCGTCGTCGAGGGTGCGGCCCAGTACCTCCATATCCAGAAAATCCCTGATCAATACTATTTGGGTATGGCCACCAGACACCGTGAGGCACAGAAAAGGGAACGCGGGTTTGGGGTGCTCCGCAAAATGTGCCAACACATGCGCCTGCAAGTGATGCACCGCCATCATCGGAATGCCGAGACTCATGGCAAATGCTTTCGAAAATGAAACCCCCACTATCAGGGAGCCAATGAGGCCGGGGCCTTGCGTAAAGGCTATGGCGCTCAATTCTTCTTTTTTCACTCCGGCCTTGTTGAGGGCTAAATCCACCACGGGGACAATATTCTCCTGGTGCGCCCGCGATGCAACCTCCGGTACCACTCCTCCGTATGCGCGATGGGCTTCTTGGCTGGCGATGCAATTACTCAATATTTCGCCATCCCGAAGCACAGCGGCCGCGGTATCGTCGCACGAGGATTCAATACCTAAAATAATTATACTCACGTGTTGATGTTGAATGAAACAGGTGCCATAATTTTGAATCCGAAATGAGGCACATCCGAACCTGGCGCCGCAAAAGTACAACTGCCGGGTAATACCTGGACGAACCTTTCAATTACCTGTAACGAATAAAAACACAACGCAAATGATTGGC
>SCUG01000488.1 GCA_004297645.1 Saprospiraceae bacterium
TAACTTATGTTTCTATTTGTTTACAATAATAGTAAAAAACAGAAACAAACGCTCCGGCGCGCCAGTTTCGCCAAACCTCTCACCTCTTCTCCCTTCCTTTCTTTTTTTCTCCAAAAATCTGCTCCCGGATGTCTTGCCTTTTTTCCTGGCGTTCCCGTTTTTTCTCTAAGCGCTCGTTTTGCTTTCGGATGCGCTCCGATTCCTCGCTGATGATAGGAGGGATTTGTCTGTTTTGGCTGGAATCGCCGTCTTTTTTGGGCTTGTTTTTAAAGGCACCCTCAATCATGTTGATGAGTCCCTGCTTCATGGCCTCCGAACTGCTATCGGCAGGCAGCTCCATTAAACGGAGAAAGGAGTCCAACAAAACAGAATCGGGAGGAATAAAGTCGGGGCAGTTGAATTTGGCGTACGACAAGCTGTCGAGGCGATGAAAGGCAGCAGTGCGGTAGGATTTGAAAGTATCGTCCTCGTAAACCTTTCTCAGAAAAACCCCGCAGATCGGCAGTGCTGTGGCGGCACCCTGCCCCAGGCGGGTGGAGCGAAACCGCACCACGGGCTGTTCGGCACCGACCCATGCGCCGAAGACTATATCGGGCGTGAATCCGGTAAACCAGCCGTCGGAGTTGTTGTTGGTAGTGCCGGTTTTCCCCCCGGCAGGGTAGTAGAATCCGCTCAGGTATCGAAGGCGCCCTCCCGTGCCACCGTCCACGGCACCCTGCAACAGGTGCGTCATCATGTCGGCGTTTACCGGGTTCATCACTCTTTTGAAATTATTGGGGTTCGGAGCGGTGCTTTCAACGAGGGTTTTACCATCCGCTGTTTCGATGCGCGTGAGGTAGTAAGGTTCCGTTACGACGCCCCTGTTGGGAAAGGTGGACATCATTTTAACCATGTCGTAAACGGAGGCATCTACCGAACCGAGGGCGATGCCGGGTTCGCGGGGGATGTCGGTGGTGATGCCCATTTCTCTGGCTAACCTGCGCACCGAATCCACGCCTACCTTCATGATGAGTTGTACGGCAATAGAGTTGACGGATTGGCGCAGGGCACCCCGCATGGAGTAAGAGCCGCCGTATTTCCCATCCACATTACGGGGGGCCCAGTTGTCGTATTCCTTGTAGGTGATGAACGCGTTTTCGATGCGTTCGCAGGGCGCTATGCCTTTTTCGATAGCTGCGGCGTACACTACAGGTTTGAAGGTGGAGCCAACTTGCCGGATGGACTTCACGTGGTCGAACTGGAAGTATTTGAAATTGATGCCACCCACCCAGGCGAGCACTTTGCCGGTTTGCGGTTCCACCGCTAAAAAGCCTATGTTGAGGGTGGTCAGGTAGTGTTTGATGGAGTCCAGTGGCGACATGAGCGTGTCTTTGTCCTGGCTTTCCGTTTCCCAGCTAAAAATCGTCATCGGCACGGGGGTGGCGAAGTTGGAATCTATTTCAGCTTCGCTGAGTCCTTTTTTTTTCAGGCGCAGGTAGCGTTCCGAAGCTTTTTTCGTTTGTTGAAGCAGTTCGTCTGTGCCCCAGGGGATAGCGTCTTTGTAGCCTTTGAAATGCTCGTCGAAGTTTTTTTGCACGTTCTTCATCTGTTCGGCCACAGCTTCCTCGGCATAGCGCTGCATTTTGGCGTTGATGGTGGTGTAAATCTTCAGGCCATCGGTATAGAGGTTGTAGGGGCGGCCATCAGGTTTGGTGTATTTTTTCAATTCCTCCTCCAGTTCCAGTTGCAAGTTGCCACGGAAATAGGTGGCCAGGCCTTCGTTGTGGCTTTCGGTGCTGTATTTCAGTTCAATGGGTAGTTGGCTGAGTGAGTCAAGTTCTAAGGAATCGAGGTGGCCATATTTCATCATTAGCGCCAACACAGTGTTCCGCCGGCTCAGAGCACGGACGGGGTGGCGGGCGGGATTATATGCCGAGTTGGCCTTGAGCATGCCGATGAGCATAGCCGCTTCCTCCACTTTGATGTCCTTCGGTGTAGTGCTGAAGAAATGCTGGGCTGCCACCTTTATGCCGAACACATTGTCGCCAAAAGGCACCGTATTGAGATAAAGGGCCAGCAACTCATTTTTATCATAAACGTGTTCCAGCCGGTTGGCGATAATAACCTCTTTGATTTTGGCCACCGGGATGGTAAGGATGGAATAGCGCTTGCGTGGGTACAGGTTTTTGGCCAACTGCTGGCTCAGGGTGCTGCCCCCGCCCGCCGATTCGTCACGCATCAAAACCGTGCGTAAGAACACGCGGCCCCATGCCCGGACTTCTACGCCGCCATGCTCAAAAAAGCGGGCGTCTTCGGTGGAGATGAGCGCGTTGATGATGTGGGGGGAGACGTCTTCGAGGTCGGCAGGCAGGCGGTTTTCTAAATAATATTTCCCCAATAGCTCGCCGTCATCAGAATACACTTCGGAAGCTATGTTCTGGTTCAGGTCTTTCAGGGCAGCATAGCTGGGCAGCCAACCAAACGCTCCTACATAAATGAGTACCAGGAAAAATAAAAGACTTCCGAACCCGGCTATTCCGGGCAACCCTATCCACAAAAACAGCTTTGCTTTGCGGGGATGCTTTGCTTCATAAGCCCGGTAGCGGGCTATCTGCGAGCGGAGGTACGGATAGAGCATCACTTTGAGCGACTGCCATTTCCCTATCCAGAAATCTTTGCGAATGAGTGATTTGAAATCTGCCATCTTTTGTTGGAAAGGTTACAAAGGTAAGTAACGTGTTCGAAATAAGATGTTCTTTTTGAGGCCGCCGGAGGCGGCCTCAAAAAGAACAAGGGTGTGTTTTTTCGGCGGCTTCGCCGCCGAAAAAACACACA
>SCUG01000489.1 GCA_004297645.1 Saprospiraceae bacterium
CCGTGAACATTTGACAACTGACATTTACATTCTTTCCCAAACCCGATTCTATTTACATCTTCCCTCTGACCGATTGTCGTTTTTATTAAAGGCATCTTCTCTTTGTTCTGTCATTTCGTGCAGGACATAACCGGGTTGCGATTCTTATCTGTTTTTTCTGTTTTCCCAAAAAAGCCCTCTTTCCGGAGGTACCGTACAAGGCTGTTTTTCTTTAAATGTACACACACAAGGCATGCGCCTTGGTACTTTATATCGAGAGTTAGGAATGATTAAAGAATGACTTCTCACTTTCGAGCGGGCGGGTTTTGAAACCCGCCGGTTTCAAAAGTAATAGAATGGTGGGTTTAGAAAGTAATAGAATGGTGGGTTTAGAAAGTAATAGAATGGCGGGTTTCAAAACCCGCCCGTTCAAGACCAACCCTGAGAAGTTATTTTTTCAACGTTCATTTTTTCGCAAATTATTATCTCTGACAAGTTATAATCTCGTGACGAAAGCGAATCTTACACACAATACTCTTTTTAATGAAGCAAGGCATTAGCCTGTTTCCGCTATGCGGGACGGCTAATGCCTTTTGTTTTTTTCGTTTTCCTGAATCTGCAATTGCTTTTAATTTGAAAATATTCTTTAACTAAAATTTCTAATCTCATGAAAAAAGTGAATTTCAAGAAAATCTTGATGGCACTTACGGTAGCCGTGGCATTTCTGTTTGCAGGAATGAATACGGTTCAGGCCCAACAAGCGTCCTTAATCGGAGGTCCGTTAGTTCTGCCTGCTCAGGTGAACTACGCTAATTCCGACCTGGCCGTGCAAGTACTCGATGCTAAGATAGCGGAGATAATTGCACAGCTAAAACAGTTGACTCCTGGTTCTCCGGTGTTCAATGCTTTGAACTTGCAGTATGTGTTTTACTTGCAAATCAAAGAAACTATTGAATCGGGAGAAACGGTGCCCCAAAGCATCATCAACGGCGTGCTGTTTGTGATGTCAGATAATTACGGAGCTACCAAACAGCAAGGAATCCAATTGAGGGATGATGCAATAGTGTTACTCAGCGACTGATTCCTTTATCACCTCTACGAATCTTTAACTTAAAACTTAACAAATAATTTTCTCATGAAAAAAGTAAATACTTTACGGAAAATCAGTGGGATACTATTTGGAATGTGCCTGGCTTTGGCCGGATTTGCTCAGACTTTCTCCTCAAGTCCGAACTTATTCATATCAAGCACCCTTCCCAATGGTATTTCTTCTGACCAAATCAACGTTCCAGTTAATGGAACGCTCGGTGTCAATATCTTTCTCACCGACGTCAAAATCAATATTAACCATACCTGGGACGGTGACTTGGAGATACAGTTGATTGCCCCTGGCGGTGTGCCAGTAGCCAGTGGCGTCGGCATCCTTGCCGGCCAACATCGCATCTACCTCGTCGAGAATGAGGGTGGCTCCGGAGACAACTTCTCCAATACCAACTTCAGGGATAATGCCACCACCTGTATTGGCAGTGCCGGTGCTCCTCCATATACCGGAAACTTCCGGGCGGAAGGCAGCAACCTCGAAAACTGCAACATTTCCTTGGGTGCGGCCTTCAATGGCTCCAGCCCGAATGGCAACTGGACTATCCAGATTGATGACGAGGCGGGTGGTGACGATGGAACCCTGACTTTCTGGTCCCTCAATTTCGCCGCACCGTGCAACCCGCCGCTTTCCTGCCCGGGCAACATGACGGTTGATAATTCACCGGGGCAATGTTCTGCCTTCGTTAATTTCACCATTGGCGGAGGATGCCCGATACCTCCTACCGTTAACCCGCCTTCCGGCTCGGAATTTTTCCCTGGCACCACAACGGTTAACGTAACAACGGGCATCGAGTCCTGCTCATTTACTATAACTGTGAATGACACGGAGCCACCCGTAATTACCTGTCCTGGTGACATCGTGGTAACCTTAGGCCCAGGTGAATGCTCTAAAATCATAGACTATAATGTCACCGCTACGGACAACTGCCCATTTCAAGGTCCTGGCGGCTCACTTGCAACTCTTGCTGCCGCAAACAACTTTGGAAACGTAGGAGGGCAAGTACTCTTTGACATCAACAACCTTACTGGTGGTGATATCACTATTACCGAACTTGGGATGAATATTTCCGCAGCTACCATGGTTAATATTTTTATTAAATCAGGTACTGCTACCGGTTTTCAGAATAACCCGGCTGCCTGGACTTTCGCAGGTACAGCAGATGCCACTACGGGGCCGTTTGCAGGAGGTGGCTTTGGCAACAATACCATTACTCCGGCGCCTACCAGCATTACCATTCCTCCGGGATTATGGGGAATGGTGTTGAATACGCCGGGAGCCGCTCAACATTATACCAATGGAACTGGTGCGAACCAATTCTATACCGATGGGAATATATCACTTGCTTTGGGATTTGCTCAAAATGCCCCCTGGGTAGGTTTGTTTTCTCCACGGGTATGGAATGGTTATGTAACTTACGAGACGGCATCTGTGGATCCTGAGCCAAGTCAGACCCAAGGTCTGCCATCGGGTTCATTTTTCAACATTGACCCAGGGTTTTATACGAATTGCTTCGAGATTACGGATTTGCAAGGTTTGAGTTCATCTTGCTGCTTTAATGTAACAGTAAAGGAATATCCAAACCCAACACTGGCATTGGCCTGCAACGACAACGTGCAGATTTCATTAGATGAAAACTGTGAAGCGCTGATTGGAGCGGACATGATATTGGAAGGCGGCCCT
>SCUG01000490.1 GCA_004297645.1 Saprospiraceae bacterium
TATGAAGCCGAGCAGCGAAAATGGTGCGCCGATGTACACCATGCCTAAAACGATAAACCCCACATTTTGAAAGGGTGTTGCCGAGTGCGAAAACAGCTCATAAATGAAGGCTAAAAAAATAAAAGGAAAAAACAGGATAGACGTGAGGATGACAAATTGATCACCAAATCGCAGGGGGTTCATGTGTAGCACCGATGCCAGCACGAACGGGGTCAGCCCAAATCCCACGCCTAATACCATGCGGGTAAAATCACGGCGGGTATAGCGGCTAAGCACCATGCACAGGAACTCCCAAAGGCAAAGCGCAGTGATGATGGCAAAAAGAAAAATGAAGGAATACCTCCCCAGAAACAGGCCGCTAAGCATAACTACCACAAAAATGGCAGCCGTTGCGGCCCGTCGCATTAGTCCTTTCATGCGGTGTAGGTTATTCGTTTATTATGTTGGGTATCATGGGGTGTCATTTTCTAATTCTCACCCCTGTACTTTTTCGCCGTAACACAGGTCGCCGGAATCGCCGAGGCCAGGAACGATGTATGATTTAGCGGTCAGCTCTTCATCGAGTGCTCCCATCCACAGGCTGGCTTCCGGGTATTTTCTTTTTATAAAACCCGCCCCCTCGGTGGAGGCAATGGCGGTGACTATGTGAATTTGGGCGGGTTTGCCGTAGGTAATCAATTCGTCGAGTACTATGTTCATCGAGGCTCCGGTGGCCAGCATCGGGTCCACGATAATGAGCACGCAACCTTCCAAGTCGGGGCAGGAGACGTATTCAAGGTGAATATCGAAAGTGCCGTCCTTGTGATGCTTGCGATATGCGGAGACAAAGGCATTTTCCGCTTTGTCGAAATAGTTGAGAAAACCCTGGTGAAAGGGAATGCCCGCCCTGAGGATGGTGGCAAGTACCAGCCTTGGTGCCGGGAGCTTCACCCAAGCGACGCCAAGAGGCGTCTCCACTTCTTTGGAGTTGTATTCAAAAGTTTTGCTGATTTCGTAGGCCAGCACCTCGCCGAGGCGTTCCAGGTTTCTGCGAAAGCGCATGCTGTCCTTCTGAATTTTCGCATCGCGCATTTCGGCAAGAAATTGATTGGCGATGGAATTAGTTTCACTGAGATTGACAATCATAGGGTAAGTGTTGGTTGGCGACCAAAAGTAGTAAAAATATTCGGAGCAAATGTAGGGCGTCGGGCTAAGAGATGTGATGCTAAAAATCAGAATGATAAAAACCCGGTACCGCTATGGCAGCCACTGCACCCTGAGTCGCGGGGCACCATTTTTTTCTGTCTTGCAAAATGGCGGGTTTATCGAACAAAATCAGGGGTGTAAATTGGGGTCTCTAATTTTCGCCGATTTCATAAAGCCTTCATCCAAGCACGCTGCATGCACACCAAAGAAATTATCAATCTGGCATTCCGTTCGGTACGTTCCAACCTGTTGCGGGCCATCCTCACGCTGATGATTATTGCTCTCGGCATCATGGCTTTAGTGGGCATTCTCACTGCCATCGACAGCGCCATCTATTCGCTGAACGACAGCTTTTCGGGGCTGGGTGCCAACTCCTTTACCATAGAACCGCTGGGTGTAGATTTGAGCGGCAACCAAGATGGGCAACGTTCTAAAAGAGGGGAAAACATCAGCTTCAAACAAGCCATGGAATTCAAAGCCCGGTTCGATTTCCCAGCCCGGGTATCCATCTCCACCACTTGTACCGGCGAAGCTGCCATAAAATTCGGCAAGGAAAAAACCAACCCTACTGTGACGGTATTGGCAGTGGATGAAAATTACTTAGCAGCCAAGGGTTACGACATTGATAAAGGCCGGGGATTTACCTCCCATGAGATACTCAATGGCGGCAACCGTGCGCTCATAGGACAGGACATCGTGAAAAATTTGTTTGAAGGAAAACCCGAAAAAGCAGTGGGCCAGATAGTTGGGATTGGCAATCTTCAATTCCAGGTTATTGGCATATTGAAAGAAAAAGGTTCTAGTATGAACCAGAATCAAGACAGGATGGTGCTGATTCCTCTCATGGACGGTAAGCGCTACTATGCCTCCCAAGATCAAAACTACGATGTAGTGGTCAGCCTGCAAAACTCGGAAGATATGGAACAGGGCGAAGCCGCCACGATTGGCTTGTTTAGAAATATCCGCGGCTTAAAAGCCTCCCAACCCAATGATTTCGAGCTTTTCAAGAGCGACAGCTTAGTTTCCATCATCCGGGAAGACACCACCAAATTCCGGTTGGCGGCCGTAGCCATTGGCCTGATGACCCTGCTCGGTGCTGCCATCGGCCTGATGAACATCATGCTGGTCTCCGTCACCGAACGCACCCGCGAAATAGGCATTACCAAGGCGCTGGGTGCCACCCGGAAAAATGTGATGTGGCAATTCCTCACCGAGGCCATCATCATTTGCCAGGCTGGCGGCTTAGTGGGCATCGTGCTCGGCATATTTATCGGAAATGTGGTGACCAAACTCATGGGCGGCAATTTCCTTATTCCCTGGGATTGGATTATCATGGCCATCATCGTTTGTACCCTCGTCGGGCTGGTTTCCGGCATTTACCCCGCCATGAAAGCCGCCCGCCTCGACCCCATCGAAGCGCTGCGCCACGAGTGACATGCAGGAGACGAAAGACGGAAGACACTGGACGGTCAGTATTCCGTCTCCCGTCTCCCGTCTTTCCCATTGCATTTCACCTACTTTCCGCAATGAGGTTTCAAACAATTTAACTTTGGCACTCGTTTCTCTTTTAATTAATCAGTAACTTACGCTCTGTTACGGTGTACGCACTTACATTTACAATGACCAGCCAAAACATGAAGAATCACATATACCTCCTGTTTAGTGTTTTTTTCAGCATTGCTGTGCAAGGGCAGGAGACCTTTCAGCCCAAGCAGGTGGATGAAAATACAGGCATCATCTACAACCAGGAATTTGCGGTGGGGGTGCGCACACACACCCACGGTTGGGCTGCGGGGGTCAACTTCGGCAGCCTAAAAACTTATTACCTCACCAAATACCTGCATTTTGAATTTGGAGAATTAAAACATGCCAAAGAGGTACGCCAAAGTTTCGATACCCCCAGCGCGCTGAACGGCCGCATTTCCAAAGCCTTTAAATACGGCAAGCAAAACAGCCTGCTTGTGCTGCGCGGTGGCATCGGTGCCAAGCGCTATTTTTCTGAAAAGGCAAAACACAAAGGCGTCGCCGTCGGAATTTCCTACGAGTGTGGTGCTACACTCGGGTTGCTCAAACCCTACTATCTCGAATTGCGCGCACCCGATGGCCAATTCACCATTTCCACCAAATACTCTGAATCCACCGCCGATCGCTTTCTTGACATCTGGCAAATCCACGGAGCTTCCGGCTGGACCAAAGGATTCACTGAGATTTCCCTCCTGCCCGGCATCAACGGCAAATTCGCCGTCCATTTTGACTGGGGTGCTTACGACGAATACGTGAAATCCTTAGAAGCCGGCATCATGGTGGACGTATTCACCCGCAAGGCTCCCATCATGGTAGAATTGGACAACGTGGAGAACAACCAAGTCTTCCTCAACCTTTTCCTACATTTGCAGTTCGGTAAAAGATGGTGATTGCCATCTATTCTCCCACAGATTCAAGTCACTATTTGCCATCTGCCTCCCGGCGGCAACAAATCACGAACTGCGAAAGAAATGCACGAACTTCCAGTAGTAGAAAATAATGAACCGCGCAGGCGCAAACCCGAATGGCTCCGGGTGAAATTGCCCATCGGCCAAAAATACAAACACGTCAGGGGCTTGGTGGACAATTACGGCCTCCACACCATTTGCCAAAGTGGCAACTGCCCCAATATGGGCGAATGTTGGGGCGAGGGCACTGCCACCTTTATGATTTTGGGCAACACCTGCACCCGCTCCTGCTCCTTCTGCGCCGTAAAAACCGGCCGCCCGCCGGAGTACGACGAAGATGAGCCACGCCGGGTGGCCGAAGCCATCCACCTCATGCAGGTCAAACACGCCGTCATCACCTCCGTCAACCGCGACGAACGCAAAGACCGCGGCGCCGAAATTTGGTACCAGACCGTGCGCGCCGTCAAAGAAATGTCTCCCGATACCACCATCGAGACGCTCATCCCCGACGTGAAATCCACTTGGTGGGCTTTGGAACGCATGATTCAAGGCGGGCAGGAAGTAGTCAGCCACAACATGGAAACAGTGGAAGAACTTTACCGCAAGGTTAGGCCGCAGGCCAAATACACCCGTAGCCTCGAACAAATCAAACGCACCAAAGAATACGGCTGCCGCACAAAATCTGGCATCATGGTGGGCCTCGGTGAAACGGACGAGCAGGTGTTCAAAACGATGGACGACCTCGCCGCTCATGGCTGCGACGTGCTTACCATTGGGCAGTATTTGCAGCCCACCCGGATGCACCTCGACGTGGCAGAGTACGTCCACCCCGACAAGTTTGCGCAGTACAAAGAAGTGGGCCTGTCTAAAGGCTTCGACTTTGTGGAGAGCGGCCCGTTGGTGCGCTCGTCATACCACGCCGAGCGGCATTTGTAGGTTTCAACATACTTGAAAGTAAAGGCGCAAAGCAGGCGAATCCCTGCTTTGCGCTTTTGCGTTTATACCCTTTCGGCCAGTTTTGCGTTAAGAAAAACATGAGGTTTTGGACAAATAAAATCACCGGCCAGTCAAATAAACCTGGCGGCCGCAGTACAGCCGCCAAGTTCATCTGGCTGGCTGCCTCCATGTCAATTATTGCAGGCCTCCAGGCTCAATCGAACTACCACCTGCAAATCCATTCCCTCGACCAGGACTCCTCTTTTATCCAAAAAAATATCGCTGCAAAAACCTCCTTCCCCGACAGCCTGCAACTCGTGCAGGAGTTGGAGAAAATCGTAAAACAGCTCCATGCCAGTACCTGCCTCGAAGCTTCCGTGGACAGCCTTTGCTGGCATGATAGCACTGCCGTGGCGCAAATGCACATTGGCCCGCCCTACCACTGGGTCAGCCTTCGCAACGGCAATGTGGACGAGGCCTTCCTCAGCCAGAGCGGCTTCCGGCCACGGCTGTACGCCGGCAAACCTTTCAGCTATGCTGAAATACTGAAAACCCAAGACCGCATTTTGCAGCAAGCCGAAAACCGAGGCTACCCTTTCGCTTCGGTTTTCCCCGACAGCATAAGCATTGGGGAAGGCAGCGTGGAGGCCCGGCTTTTCATTGACAAAGGCCGGCTCGTATTTTTCGACAGCCTAAACGTGGCTGGCGATGTGAAAATCTCTGAAAGCTACCTGCGCAATTACCTCGGCATAAAAAGAGGCAGCCTGTTCAGCCGGCGGCAGGTATTGAAAATAAAAGACCGCATGCGGGAGCTTCCTTTTTTGCGCGAAAAGGAAAACGTCACCATCAACTTTTGGGAGGACCAGGCAAGCGTGCAACTTTCTTTGGAGAAAAAGCGCGCCAGCCGTTTCGACTTTCTGCTCGGCCTGCTGCCCGGCAGCCGCGGAGCGGGCAAAAAACTGCTGCTCACCGGCACCTTCAATGCCGAAATGCAAAACCAGTTCGGCCGGGGAGAGCGCATCTTCGTGGCTTTCGAACGCCTGCGCCCCCAAACCCAAAAACTCGAATTGGCTCTCACCTATCCTTTTTTGCTTGACCTGCCCTTCGGCGTAGACCTCAAATTCAACCAGTATAAACGGGACAGCACTTACACCGACATCACCGGAGATTTCGGCGTGCAGTACCTCTTTCAGGGCGGCAACTACCTGAAGGCTTTTTGGAAAACCACTGCCTCCAACCTTATCGCCGTTGATACCGCCGCGCTGCGGCAAGGCACGTTTCCCGACCATTTGGATGTGAAAAACACCGCCTTTGGGCTGGAAGGAAATTGGCAGCACCTCGATTATCGCTTCAACCCCCGCCGTGGTTGGTCGGCACTGCTACAAGCGAGTGCAGGTTACCGGCAGATGCGCCGCAACCAGGCCATCTTGGCAGTGGCCGAAAATTTTTACGACACCCTGCCGGGGAAGACCTTTCGATTTATTTTCGAGGGCAAAATAGAGCGCTTCCTCCCCGTCATGCAGCGCAGCGCCATCAAGCTCGCAGCCAATAGCGGGGTGCTTTTTTCCGAAGAGCCGGTTTACCAAAACGAACAATACCGCATCGGCGGCAGCCGCCTGCTGCGGGGCTTCGACGAGGAGAGCATTTTCGCAACTTTGTACACCGTATTTACGCTGGAATACAGGCTGCTCGTGGGGCAAAATTCCTACTTCTACCTTTTCGGCGACTGGGCCTACTTAGAAGACCGCCGCTTCAACCAACCGACGCGCTACGACCGGCCTCTCGGCTTCGGCACAGGAATGACTTTCGAGACGACGGCCGGCGTATTTGCCATCGGCGTAGCGGTCGGGAAAGCCGGGGGTGTCCCTGTTGATTTTCGCAACCCAAAGGTGCATTTCGGGTATCTAAGCCTTTTTTAGGCGCTTATGCGCAATCAAAGACCTACAATTGGCAATCATTTTTCCCTGCCTCCCGTGCCAGGTTAAGGGTTTGGGGGCGAAACCCCCAAGTTTCCCTCATCCACACCCCCCCGGCAACATCCCGCCGATAGGGAAACCGCAGGCCGGGAAGGCGGTGTTGTGGGCAATGAACGGTTGCTGAAACCGCTCCGAATTTGATGCACAGGAGGGGAATTCATTTTTACCACAGATTTTCACCCGGCTGTCAAATCCTTAATTATCTTTCCGCATGAAACCAGACTATTTGAAAGACTTCGGATTCTTGGGCTTCGGCGATGCCATCATCGTTGGCACCGGCGAGTTTTTGATGCACCTTTCGACGCAAGGCTATGCCGTTGCCGGTGCATTCAGCTACCTCCAGCAATCGCTGAAAACAACCCTGACCGTTCGATGAAAAAAAAGTGGCTGAAAAATAAGCGGGTGCAGCAGCTCAAAGCGCTGTTATCGCAGGGCACTTCGCCTGCGGCATTGGCCCTGAGCACAACCCTGGGGGTGCTGTTGGGGCTGTTCCCGATTTTGGGCACCACCACCGTCGCCATCACGCTCATCGCCGTGGTTTTCCGGCTGAACCTACCCCTGATGATGGCGCTCAGTTACCTCGTTTACCCCGTACAGTTGCTGCTCATCATTCCGTTTATCCGGCTCGGAGAGTGGATGTTTGGCCAGCCGGGACAGGGGCTTACCCTCGCCAGCTTGCGGGCGTCGTTAAGTGAGAGTTTTTTGGGCGCCGTTGGCGATTTGTGGTCGGCCAATATCTGCGGCGCTTTTGGCTGGGCCATGCTGGCGGCCCCGGCCGGTCTGTTGCTTTACGTAGTGCTGGAGCGCGTGTTCAGCCGCTATTTGAAAAGGAGAGAAGAGGAGACTCCCAGGCTTTAAACTGGGTGCTCATCATACGGCCAAAAGTGATACTGGTGGCTGGGAGCCACCACTGTCAATACATCCATGCAAAAACAACGAAATTACCCATCGTTTTTCCCCCCGTGGCCCTTGTCACGCAGGCCAAAAGTTGACAAAAGTCCCTGGTTTAGTAACGTGTTCGAAATAAGAAGTTCTTTTTGTGGCTGTATCATAAGTCAACTCTGGAATTAGCTTGACAATTTATATTTCAACACAGAGACACGGAGGCACAGAGAACCAAACTCAACTTTGTGTTTCTGTGCCTCCGTGTTGAAGAATTTGGTCACAATTTTTTAGCGATGACTTATCTCGACTTTAGCCAAAACGCACAATCTCTTTGTCAGTAGATTTAAAGGTTGTCATTTGGCGGGTTTAAGATTTTTGGGG
>SCUG01000491.1 GCA_004297645.1 Saprospiraceae bacterium
CCCTATCCAGGTTATTGAAAATATCCGCTTGGCTTCCATTGAGGAAATCGTTGCCATGAAATTTGACATCATCTCACGGGGTGGTAGAAAGAAAGACTTTTGGGATATTCATGCGTTGATTGACTTGTTTCAACCTGAAGAAATGATTGGTTTTTTCAAGAAGCGATACCCTTTTTACGACGATTTACCGCACCTGAAAGAAATGTTGCTGTTTTTCGACAAGGCCGACGAGGATTGGGACCCGATGTGCCTGTTGGGCAAACATTGGGAACTTATCAAACTGGACCTCTATGAATATTTCTTGAAATAAAACAACCGTATCTTTTACAGCGAAGACTCGGGCTTCTTTTCCACCACTGTAAAAGCCAACCCGGCAGAACTTTCCCTGCAATTGGTGGACGCCATTTACCGTCAACCCAGCCAATTCTACATTGACAAAACCCTGTCTGCCCTGTCTGCCGACAGGCAGGCGTCAGGCAGGTATCTGCCGAGGGCACGACAGGAAGGCAATAGACAGCCGCCGAAAAAGCAAAAACAACCTACAACATCGCCAAAGCCAATTGTCACCCTGAAAGGGCCGGCTCCTTAATTCTACTTTGTCACTTTGAAAATTTACCACCCATGAGACCCTGAAAGGGTCAAATTTGAATAGCCCCCGATGAAATCGGGGTGGTGATTTTTGAGCGAGAAACAACCCGCCAGAGGCGGGTTGAATATTGCGGGATTGATTTCATTCAACCCGCCTTTGGCGGGTTGTTTCTCGCTCAAAAATCACCACCCCGATTTCATCGGGGGCTATTCATATTAAAGCTCCCGAGTGAAGTCGGGACAGGCTCTGCGGGCTTTTCTTAAAGTGACAAAGTAGAATTAAGCAAAGCGCTACACTCAAACAATGCCACCTCCTGAAATTCAGGCTACTAACTTGACTGCCCCCGATAGCTATCGGGGGTGGACTCTGGACTGCTGACTTAAAATTGAGCATGAATAACCTGCCGGTTTTTAACCGCTTAAATTTCTTGAAACCCATGCGATAGTCCCAACCCGCCGAATGGCGGGGTCAACTGCCATCCCGATTCGTTCCTCATCGGGATGACCTCGTACCTCAGTCAACTGCCATCCCGATTCGTTCCTCATCGGGATGACTTCGTACCTCAGTCAACTGCCATCCCGATTCGTTCCTCATCGGGATGACTTCGTACCTCAGTCAACTGCTTATTGGCAAGCGTTTCAATTTCAGCCCAGTTTAAGAAAACCCGGCTCCGGTTGAAGGGTTTTCTTATAAAACTTCGTCAGCTTAAAAACTGCCTGTATTCAACGTTTTCAACCTATAGTGGCGCAGCCACAACCAATCTTGCAAACGAAGCAGCGATAGCAGTAAATTAGCTGAACACAAAATCAGCAATCATGAACTTCACCGAGCAACACAAGCAGGAAATATATGGCATACTTCACGGATTTGACCGTATCATATTACGGGGCACCGTGACTAATTTTTTCTATCCTAACGGCATGATGGTCTATTTGAGCCGCACGAACACCCTGCTGAAAGATTTCCCGGCATTGGCCGAAGTGCAGACCAAAGCACTCCGGGCCCACCTGGAAAACCTGGCAAAGCAATCCGGTGTAAGCATCGAATACCTCAACAGTGTCAATCTGGCAAACGTCGCCGAGGTTTAAAACCTCGGCGACGTTGTTCGGCGACGTTGTTCGGCGACGTTGTTGCCGGGAAGGTCATTTTGGCGCAACCGGCGGCCTTTTTAAAATCAGGCTATCCGCCGGGTATTGAGCTTTGAGGGTGTCCATTTGAGTTTTGGCCCAAGCTATCAGAGTTTGGCGCTGGGCTTCTGTCAAATTCGCTTCGGGGTGCAATCCGAGCCAGGTATAAGAAGGCAAAGGCATTTCTTTTTCTTCCAGTTGTTCGGCAATCTCCTTAAACTTCTTGTTTTGCACCGCAATCTTCCGGGAGGTGAAATTCGAAAAGTTGAGTTCCTTTTTTCCCTCGTTGACGTGATCGGCCAGCCACCATGCTACCGGTTGCACATTGGCGTACCAGGGGTATTCGGTTTTGTTGCTGTGGCAGTTATAGCAGGCGCCTTCCATCATAGTGGCGACCTCCGCCGGAACGTCGTACTTTTTGGAGATGCTGAATGTTTGGTCGCCGGAAAGGTTTTTTTCCGGGCGGATAAATTGGATGATGACCAATGTGGCCAACAGAGCGAGCAAGATTTTCTTTTTCATGTTTTTACGTTTTAAACGTAAACGTCGCCGGGGTTTAAAATCCCGGCGACGTTGCCAGGTTCACTTCGCCTGGTTCATTTCCAGATTCACCACAATATCCACATTTTCGCCGACAACTAAGCCGCCCGCTTCCGTCATGCTGCTCCACTTCAGGTTGTAGTCGAAACGGCTGATGGTGGTCTTTGCCTTGAAGCCCGCTTTGGTCGTTCCACGGGCTACGGCAGTGCCGCCGTAGGTCACGTCCCAGGTGACTTGTTTGGTCACGTCTTTCACCGTCAGGTTGCCGGTCAGCTTGTACTTGTTGCCGCCCTGCGGGGCAAACGAAGTGCTTTCAAACTTGATTTGCGGAAACGTTTCGGCGCTGAAAAAGTCGTCGCTTTTCAGGTGTTTGTCGCGGCCTTCGTTGTCCGTGCTGATAGAGTTTACGTCCACCGTGAAGTTGATTTTGGCGTCGGAATAGTCCGGCTTCGTGTTGGTCATCGTGCCGTCGAAAATTTTAAAAGAGCCTTCCACTTCGGAAATCACGAGGTGGGTGACGGTGAACTTCACGGAAGAGTGGGCTTTGTCAACTGTCCACTTCGTTTCGGCGGTTGCCGGGGCGGGAGTGCCCGGCTGCACTGTGGTTTCCGGTTTGGTGATGAATGAAAGGCTGATGAAGCCCATGATGGCGAATAGCGAAAAAATGAGAACTGAGTTTTTCATAAAACAGATGATTTAAAGTGTTAGAAAAATTGAGTCTTCGGTTCAAGAGGCCAGGTTGAATTGATTTGTTCAGGCCCGGTTAAGGAAAACCGGGCTATGTTTCACTGCATCATATCCATGCCTTGCGAGTTTTGCTTCATGTTTTTCCTTTTGAAAAGAGAAGCGTCCATTTTGCCAAAGCGGTAAGAGAAATTCAACCTGAAAACCTGCGGGTCGCGGGTGCGCCAGGTATCCTGGATGAACACGCCGGACTCGGTGTAAGTCCCGCTGCGGCGGGTGGCGAAGATGTCGTTGACGTTGAGGGTCAGCGAGGCTTTGCGGTCGAGCAGGTCTTTTTTGAGGGCAGCGTCCACGAACCAATTGGCGAGGGAATAGCCCTGCGCTGTGTTGGTGGGGCCGGGCTGCCAGGGCATGCGGTTTCCGCTGTCGGGGGTGAAGGAAGCCTTGCTACGGTACTCGCCGGTGAGCTGGAGGGTGAAGCCCGCGGGCAATTTCACCGAGAAGTTTTCTTTGACGAACCAACTGAGGCGGTCAATGACGAGGCCGCCCTCCACGTTGGAGGCGTCGAGTTTCGACTGATAAACATTGACATTGGTGGTCAGGTCTATCCGGTCGAAGAAGGAATTTTTCAGCGTCGCTTCGGCGCCGTAAGCCTCGCTGCTGTTGGAGTTGGCGTAGGTGGCGACGATGGCATCGCGGCCGAGGTCTTCGTTGAATTCGCTGACCAAGTAGGTCGTGATGAGGTCGTTGACCTGTTTGTAATACAGCGACAGCAGGAGGTTGTGGCCATTTTTGAAAATATTCTGGTAAGACAACTCGAATGAATTGACGAACTCAGGCCGCAATTCGGGGTTGCCCCGGCGCAGGTTCAGCGAGTCGGAGAAATCGGTGAACGGCATGGTCTGGAAAAAATTCGGGCGGTTGACGCGCCGGGTGTACGAGAACTGGATGTTGTCCGATTCATTCAGCTTGCGGGTGACGAATACGCTGGGGAAGAGGCTGAACGGGTAGGCGATGGTGAAGGATGAATCCCGGTCGGTCAGCGCTCCTTTGTAAATGCTGCTCTCCGCCCGGAGGCCCACCTGGTAGCCCCAGGTTGGGAATTGGTGGGCGAGCTGACCGTAAGCGGCATAGACGTCGTCGTTGAATTTGTAGTGGTCGGCGAGGCTGGTCACGGGCACCCACTCGCCGTCAGCCTGGTTGAAATAAGCGTTTTCATTGTCGTTGTTGTTCCTGCGGAGGGCTGCACGAAAGCCGCCTTCCAGCTTGATTTTATCGGTGATGGGGTTGACGAAGTCGGTTTGGAAAGTGCCAAATTGCCCCTTCCCTTCTCCCGTTTGCATCTCCAAACTATTTTTCCCCGACGAATAAACGGTGGAGTAATCGCTGCCGCCATTGAATTTCACCCGGTTGTAATTCACGTCGGCGGTCCATTCGGCGCCTGCTTTTGGGAACAGGTGCTTGAACTGCACGGAAGAGCCGATGTTGCGGAAGTTCCGGTCCTGGTTGGACGTTCTGAGGTATTCGCTGAAAGTGGCGCCGCTTTGGAGCAACGAATCAGTGCGGACGGAAAGGAGGTCGTTCGGAGCGAAATGCCCGCGGGTATAGTTGCCCGAAAAGGTCAGCGTGTTGCGGTTGTCCACGAACCAGTCGAAGCCGGTGCGGCCGTTGGCGAAGTAGCCGTTCATTTTGCCGTTGGAGGTTTGGAGGAAGTTGGTGAGGGGGTCGCCTATGAGGTTTTGGCGGAAGGTTTCGCCAGTGGAATTGCCCTTCATCCGGTTGAGGCTGCCGCTGAGGAAAATGTTGGTTTTTTCGCCACGGGCATTCACGTCGCCGCCGCCGTTGAAGCCGCCGTTGGTGTCGGCCCCTGCCCGGATGTTGCCGTTGTAGCCGAGGCGTTTTTCTTTTTTCAAAACGATGTTGATGATGCCAGCCGTGCCACCGCCAGCGTCGTATTTCGCCGAGGGGTTGGTGATGACTTCCACCGACTCGATGGCGTCAGCGGCGATCTGGTCGAGCGACAGGGTGGTGGGCCGCCCGTCCACAAATATTTGCGGGGCGCCGTTGCGGAGGCTCACGTTGCCGTCAATGTCCACCGAAAGGGAAGGCACGTTTTTCAGGGCGTCCTGGGCGTTGCCGCCAGCGGAGGTAGCGTCTTTGTCCACCCGATAAACTTTTTTGTCCAAGGCCAGGGTGGTGGTGCTGACTTCCCCCACTACCGTCACGGTTTCGAGCATCTGGGCGGAAACGAGGAGCTTGATGTTGCCGAGGTCTTTGTCGAAATTGCCGGGAGTGAACGACACTTTTTGTGAAGTTTCGGTGTAGCCGATGAAAGAAATTTTGAGCGTAAGCTCGCCCTTGACAGGCACTTTTTCCAAGCTGAAATCGCCGTTGTCTTCGGTGATTTGACCGGTAATCAGGGTTTCTTTCATGGCCTTGGCGGTGGTGTCGAAGCGCATGGCTACGAGCTGCACGGTGGCATAACCGACGCCCTTGCCTTTTTCGTCCACCACTTTTCCGTAAAAGCGGCCGGTGCTCATTTGGGCGGGGCCGCCCCAGTTGCCAGCACCCGACGGAGGGCCTTGCGGCTGTTGGGCAAGCATCGGTGAAGCCAGGGCAAGCAGGAGGATGAATAGGTTCAGGCGGGATTTATTTTGCCGAAGGGCATTCAATACGTTTTTCATAAACGAAGGATTTACGATGGTAATAATTTTTTTCACCGCAAAAGTAAGGCGTCAGGAGCCGCCTTTTTTGGAGAGTAGATGAAGCGGTGGATTATGGTGATATAAACTGGAAGAGTGGGGATTTCGGCGAGTGCCTGGAGCACTTTTGAAGTGCTCCAGGCACTAACACCTGCTAAATTCTCTCTTTCATCACCGGATTCGCCTTTTTCATCTCCTTCTCCATCAGGCGTCTTTATTAAAGTCTATTTTTGCAGGAAAAAGCCTGGAAATTCAAATCCAGGCTACACTGACATGAAATTCTTATCGCTAAAAATATCTTCCGGCCAAAAATTCAGGCTGCTGTTCCACCTGGTTTTCTGGCCGGTTTGGATAGGCTTCCCGCTGGTCAATGCCGGCGACAACGAGCAATTCCGCCGCTTATACTTTTCAATCCTACCTGTGTTTCTAACCAACATCCCCTTGTTTTTAGTGAACAGCGAATGGCTCATACCGCACGTGTTCCGCAAAAGGGGGATAGGAGTGTACCTACTGGCATTGTTGGGGCTGATCATTTCCTTTTCCACCATCCAGCTTTTTATGAAAGAATGGCTGATCCCGCCGGACCTGAACAGGCATCATTTGGACCTGTTCTGGGCCTTCATTCCGGTTTCTTTCCTCACGGCCATCAGCACGGGCTATGGCTTCATCGTTTACCTGCTGCAACAGGAAAAAACCCGGCAGGAGGAACAACGGGAACGCCTCCAATCGGAGGTTTCATTCCTCCGTTCGCAAATCAGTCCGCATTTCATCTTCAACATCCTCAACAGCATCGTTTACCTCATCCGCTCCAAATCGGCGCTGGCCGAGCCGGTCATCATCAAGCTCTCCGAGCTGATGCGCTACATGCTCTACGAATCGGGCGATACGCAGGTGCCTTTGGACAAGGAGGTGGATTACCTGAAAAACTACGTGGAGCTGCAAAAAATCCGCTTTGAAGAGGATATTGAAATAAAGCTGAACATCGAAGGCCAGGCCAACGCCCAGGTCATCGAACCCATGCTCATGATCCCTTTCGTGGAAAATGCCTTTAAACACGGCGTGGGCATGGTCGCTTCTCCGGTGATTGACATCCGGCTCCAGTTCAACCTGCACGAACTCAACTTTTCCGTCCGCAATAAAACAGGCCCTGAAACAAGTGAAGATAAAGACAACAACTCCGGCATCGGCCTGCGCAACGTGAAACGCCGGCTGGAACTGCTCTACCCCGGCAAGCACCAGCTTGAACTGAACGAAACCGGCGGCTGGTTCGAGGTGAAACTCAACCTGAAGTTTTGCTATGAAGGCAGGTCAGATTTGAAGAAACCTGCCAATCTGCCGGATATTCAGGCAACAAAAATCCTTGCATGAAACTCCGCTGCATAGCCGTTGACGACGAAAGCCTCGCCCGCAAACTGCTGGAAGAAAACATCCGGCAAATCCCCTTTTTGGAATTCGCCGGCGCCTGCAAAAATGCTTTCGAAGCAATGGAGTTGCTGCAAAAGGAGCACATTGACCTCATGTTCCTCGACATCCAAATGCCCGGCATGCCCGGCACCAAGTTCCTCGCCAGCCTGCGCGACAAGCCCATGGTCATCTTCGTCACCGCCTACTCCAATTACGCCGTCGAAAGCTACGACCTCGACGTGGTGGACTACCTGATGAAACCCGTCAGCTTAGAGCGTTTCACCAAAGCTGCTTTCAAAGCCCTGGATTCCTGGCAAAAAAGGCAACCCCAACTTGCCGCCCCGGCTACCGCTGCCGCCCCGCCCGCCCCCGATTCCTTTTTTGTCAACGTGGAATACTCCTTAGTGAAAATCACCATCGCCGGCATCACGCACATCGAGGGGATGAAGGACTACGTGAAAATCTTTCTGACTTCGGCGAAAAAGCCCGTGCTCACCAAAGCCACCCTGAAAAGCATGGAGGAAAAACTCCCTGCCAGCGACTTCCTGCGGGTGCATAAATCTTTCATCGTCAACATCCATAAAGTCGAGTCCATCCGCAACCACCAAATCAGCATCGGCGAACGCGAAATCCCCGTCAGCGAAGCGAACATGGAGGAACTGCTGCGGGCACTGAATCACAGCGGGTAAGTGCCCCGCCAAAGGCGAACCATCTACGCCGGGGTTCCCTATCGGGAATAGCTTGTCCCGATTTCCGGAAACAATGCGGGAAGTAATTACAATCCAAAAATAATTTTCCTGGTTACCTTTTGGCCATTTGCGTCTTCAATGGTTAAAAAATAAGCGCCCGGAGCGAGGCCCGAATGGCCGAGGGTTGCCTGATTGGTAGTCATTGTGAAATGGCGCAGCTTTTTGCCGGAGGCATTCGCAAGCCACAAAGTAGCAGGAGCGGGCAGGTTTTCCAAAAACACCTGCTCACCGGCCGGGTTCGGGAACAGCCGGACGGCACCGGCCCAGACTGGCTCTTGCGATGCCACTGCCTCCGGCACTACCGGCAGTTCGAGCCGGGAGGGGTAGTTGTTTTGCATAAATATGGCGTTGGCCGCCACCAGCGGATTCACCAATGTGTCGAGGTTGCCGTTGGGGTACATCTCGCCGCCCGTGTTCATGTCGCGGTTGTATCGCGGGTAATTCGACGAAGAAATGTCTAACCGCACACGGTGGCCTGCTTTGAAAGTTTGCGCCAGCGGGTCAAAAGTCAGCGTGACGGGGTACACCTCGCCGGGTTCCATGAATGCCGTGTCGCCGGTGGTGTAGCCATCCCGAAAGCGCATGCGCTGGATGGTTTCCCCCAATAAAATGGAGCGCCCGTCGGGATACACATCCGTCAGCCGTAAGGCAAAATCGGTATCCTTCCGGCTGGAGGCCACGAAAATGTGCGCCACGGGAGTGCCTTTCACCACGAGGTCTTCCGCCAGTACAGCCGTGGTAAAAACGAGTATATCACTGCGGCTTTCCACCTCACCGGTTTGGTCATAAGGGCCTTGCAGCAGCCCGGCGTTCAAGGTTTTGCCGCCAATGGTTGGCGAGGGGTCGGTGGGGTCGTAATTGTAGTTCAACTGGACTTCTCCGGCGAATGGCAACACGGGATGCAAGCTTTGGTCTTCGAGCAGGTAATACGTCTGGGTTTCCAAATTTTCCGGCGGGAACACATCGCCACTCAGCCACTCATTGTCGCCCATCTGGAAGTACTGCACGAAGGGCGAGGCCTCCCAACCGTTGTTGTCGCCGAGCAAATGCCAGGCGAAAAACTGGTTGGCAATGACGTTTTGCCAGCCGGCGGCTTCGGGAAAGCTCAACTCTCCCTGTTGCACCGAGCCAATGAAGGAAGGCCCCGTGCCGCCATGCGTCCACGGCCCCATGAGAAGGCGGTGTTTTTCGCCTGCCGGCGAAAGCGAGCGCAGCGTGTCGAACAGGAGGAGGTTGTCGCGGGTGTTGAGGTCGAACCAGCCGCCGATGAGCAGCATGGGCGTCACGATTTCACCGGGATACATCGTTGAACTTTCGGCTATTTGCCAAAAGAGATTATAGTGGGGATTGTTGATGACCGGCCCGAAAGTGTTGCCGAACAAAATGCCCAGTGTTTCGAGGTATTCCGGGCGGGCCGCCCCACCGGGGTAATACTGCTGGTAGTGCGTCTGCGGCGAAGCCACCATGGGCACCGCGCACACCAGATGCGGCGGCTGCTCCCGCGCCGTCTGAAACTGTACATTGCCGAGCGCCGATGGGCCCCAGGTGCCCACTTTCCCGTTGCACCAGGGTTGCCCGGCAATCCATTCCACGGCATCGTAGCCGTCTTCGCCGTGTTTGGGGTTGGCGGTGCAGGCCGGCAGCGAGGCGTAAAAACAGCGCCAGTCCATCACCACGAAGGCGTAATCGCTGGCTGCTATATTTTGCCCAACGCCGAGCGGCAGGCCCAACTGAAAGGCGTTTTTATTGTATGGCGTCTGAATGAGGATGACGGGAAAGCTGTCTTGCTGATTGGGCCGGTACAGATGGGCGGAGAGGTTCTCCCCATCGCGCATGGGAATCAGCAGTGGTTCGGGGTTGAGTTGGGCGGCGGCAAGGTGGCAGCCGGCAAAAAATAGCATGATGAAAAGTACTCGTTGTTTCATGGCTGTGGCTTTGAGCATGGTGAAGCTTGTAATTGCCGGTTGAGCCGGATTAAACTAAACCTCTTTAACCCAACCCGGTAATTAAATTACGACAAGTTACTTAAAGCTGGATTCCAGTTTTGCTGCCGCAACAGAGATGAGGCGAGGCTCACTTTATCTCCCAGGTATTACCCCCTGCGAGCAAATTGTCTAATTGACCTTCGCCAATCTGTTGGGTGGTAGTGGCGATTTGCTCGAAGAGCAAATCCTCATAACAAGGGCGCTCTGTTTGGTAAAATACGCCGAAGGGGCGGGGCAGGGCATTTTCTTTTTTCGTGCGGTCGTCGAAGAAGCGGGAGAGAATTTGCGCTTTGATGAGGTCGTGTTCGTCATGCACCCAAAGGTCGTCTTTGGTGTATTTGCCATCGTTTAGGTTCACCACCTGTGGGGTGAAGCCGTCGAGGTGGATGCCGAGTTCATTTTCTGCGCCGAAGACGAGGGGTTGGCCATGCGTGAGGAACAGCACAGAATTGGCTTTGGTCTCTTTGTCGGTGAAGGAGAAGAAAGCCCCGTCGTTGAAGATGTTGCAGTTTTGATAAATCTCGACGAGGGAGGAACCTCTGTGGGCCTCTGCCCGCGTGAGCATGTCTTTGAGGTGCTGCGGGTCGCGGTCCATCGAACGGGCGACGAAAGACGCTTCGACGCCCAGTGCCAAAGCGATGGGGTCAATGGGATGGTCAATAGAACCAAAAGGCGACGATACCGTGCGTTTGCCCTCCTCCGATGTGGGAGAATATTGCCCTTTGGTCAGCCCATAAATCTGGTTGTTGAACAATAGCACGTTCAGGTTGATGTTTCGGCGGAAGAGGTGCAGGAAGTGGTTGCCGCCGATGGAGAGGCCGTCGCCGTCGCCGGTAATCACCCAGATATCGAGGTCCGGGTTGGCCATCTTTAGTCCCGAAGCTACGGCCAGGGCACGCCCGTGAATGCTGTGCATACCATAGGTTTCCATGTAATAGGGAAAGCGGGAAGAGCACCCGATGCCCGACACGAAGACTGTACCGTGGCGGGTTTTACCAAGATCGGCCAGCACGGACTGCACCTGCTTCAGGATGGAATAATCACCACAACCGGGGCACCACCGCACATCCTGGCTGGTGGCAAAATCTTTGGCTTTTAACGGCCCGGCAGCCAGGCCACCGTTTATATTGACGGTATCTATTGACATGTTTCTTGCTTTTGAAATTTAGCATTCAGTTTTTGGCTGCCCTCAAACGGTGAGCAGCCAAAGGCAAATGCCGGGCATTAAATTAGCGTGAGTGCAAACTCATAAAGCTCCTCCTTGTAAATCGGCGTACCCTGTATTTTGTTGTATTGTACCACCGGCACGAGGTATTTGTCGCGAATCACTTTGGCCAATTGGCCATTATTTATTTCGGGTATTAAAATGTGGCGGTAGCTCTTCAGCATCTCACCGAGGTTACGGGGGAAAGGCTTCAGGTAGCGCAGATGCGCATGCCCAACCTTGAAACCGTGTTCGAGCATTTGTTTGGTCACCGACTGGCAAACGCCATACGTCGAACCCCAGCCGAGTATCAGGATGTCGCCGCTATCGTGGCCTGCATCCAGCTTTTGCAGTGGAATGTAGTCTGCTATTTTTTCGACCTTGGCTTCCCTTGTTTTCACCATGTGCTCGTGGTTGGCAGGGTCGTATGATACATCGCCGGTGACGTCTTCTTTTTCCAAACCGCCCACTCGATGCACCAACCCCGGAGTGCCGGGAATGGCCCATTTGCGCACTAAGCGTTCATCGCGGCGGTAGGGCATGAAGCCTTCTTCGCTGGCCTCTTGCTTCGCAAAATCAACTTTTATTTCGGGAATATCTGCCGCCTTCGGATAGCGCCACGGCTCGGAGCCATTGGCGATGTAGCCATCGCTCATAAACACCACCGGCGTCATGTGTTGCAGCGCTATGCGGCAGGCCTCGAAGGCTGCCTCGAAACAATCGGAGGGTGTACTGGCGGAGATGACGGGCATCGGGCACTCTCCGTTGCGCCCATACACCGCCTGCAAAAGGTCGGATTGCTCGGTCTTTGTGGGAAGCCCGGTAGAAGGGCCGCCCCGTTGAATGTTGACGACGACGAGTGGCAATTCGAGCATGACGGCGAGTCCCATGGCTTCGCCTTTCAGGGCGAGTCCTGGCCCGGAGGTACCGGTGACGGCTAAGTTTCCGCCGTAGCTGGCGCCAATGGCAGAACAAATAGCAGCGATTTCATCCTCCGCCTGAAAGGTCTTCACACCAAAGTTTTTGCGTTTTGCTAAGCCGTGCAAAATACTGGAGGCTGGGGTGATGGGGTAAGAGCCGTAAAACAGCGGAAGACCGCTCTTTTTCGAAGCTGCCACCAAACCCAAAACCACCGCTTCGTTGCCCATAATGCTACGGTAACTGCCTTTTTCAAGGTTGGCAGGGCGCACGGTATAGCGCGTGGTAAAAGTCTCGGAGGTGTTGCCGAAGTTGTAGCCCGCCTGAAGCACTTTCAGGTTGGCGTCCAAAATATCCGGTTTCTTTGTAAACTTGGCGTGCAAGAATTTATGAGTGGTGTCGAGGGTCCGGTTGTAGCGCCACAGCAGAAAACCGAGCACGAACATATTTTTGCAGCGGTCCTTTTCTTTCATGCCGAGGGAAGACTCCGACAAAGCCTCCCGCGTCATTTTCGTTACGGCTATTTTTATAACCTCAAAGTCGCCGAGAGTGCCGTCTCCCAGAGGGTTGGCGTCATCCTGGTATTTAGACAGCCTCAAATTCTTAGTGTCGAACCCATCCTCGTTCACGATGATGGTTCCGCCCTTTCTTATGGAAGAAAGGTTCACTTTCAGCGCTGCGGCATTCATAGCTACCAGCACGTCGAACCTATCACCGGGGGTGAAAATTTCGCGGCTACCGAAATGAAGCTGAAAGCCGGAGACGCCTGCCAGGGTGCCCGCCGGGGCGCGTATTTCTGCGGGAAAATCAGGGAAAGTGGCAAGGTCGCTGCCAGAGATGGCCGTATCGTCTGTAAAGAGGCCGCCCGTCAGTTGCATGCCGTCGCCGGAATCTCCGGCAAATTTTATGATTACGGCCTCCTTTTCGAGTTCTTTCATGGTATTCATGTACTACTTGTTTAGGCTCGATCGCCTCCAAAATTGGGCTGAAAATTAGACAAACATCCCAAATATCAACGAGTGAACCGTACCATTTTTGGAAAAGTTGTGTTCCCCGGTACATTCCCCCCCCCTGGCCGGTGGCCCACCCGCAAGATGTGGCCCATCACTTCTGCCAGCCAGTCAATTTCATCATTCGTGTTGTAATAATAGGGCGAAACCTGCAAGGCTCAATTCACGCCTTTTAAAAACAAAAAAGCAATCTGGCTCGAAACACAATCGTCGCCGGTGGTGAGAAGCACATCGCCAGATTTGATAGGAATGTGGCTGGAAACGCTATGATATGGCCGGCCCAATAGATGCTTGTATGCCCCAGACTTAAAATATGCTTACCTTTACACTCCTTAAGTTATTTTCAGCCTTAAATTGAAAGTTTATTTGACCTTTCCACTTAAGGCTGAGCTTAACCGGATATTTTAAAACTAAATTCAGATTATGGCCAGATCACAGGATACGTTCAACAAAAAAGAAAGAGAAAAGAAAAAACAAAAAAAGAGGAAGGAAAAAGCCGAAAAGAAACAGATGAGAAAAGCCGATTCCGGAGAAGGCAAAAGTTTCGAGGAAATGATAATGTACGTGGATGAAAATGGAAATTTGACTTCAACACGGCCCGATCCAACCAAGAATATCAAAATCAGAAAAGAAGATATTGTAATTGGAGTGCCTAAAAAAGAAGTCGTTGAGGTGCCAGCAATCAGGACGGGGATAGTCAAGTTTTTCAATGATGAAAAAGGCTATGGGTTCATCATTGACCAGTTCACAAATAATAGCATCTTCGTCCACGCGAATGCGTTGATAGATAAAATAAGAGACAATGACAAGGTGACTTTTGAGGTTGAAATGGGTATCAAAGGCCCCAATGCAGTAGCCGTGAAGCTCATAGATTAGTGAGCAGTTATCATTCTTTTAATAAAAAGAACCGCCGGAACAGAACTAATTCAGCTTAATAGCGTTTCGGTGAATAGTTTTTAGAACTCAAAGTATAACGCAGGCAATTTTTCCGATAACCCGCAGTTTTATCTCTTCCTTCCCAAACGGTCGCAAGACTTAAGATTTCCCGTTCATCCTAATTGTTATTCGTTGTTGTGGAAGCTATGTTTAGCTTTTTCTCCAAAGGTATTTTTTACCCTGGGATAATAAGCCACTGCGACCATTACCTTGTGTTCTGATTTTATCATTTTTAATTTTTTATTCAATGAATATTTTTGTTGCAAAACTCAGCTTCGACACTGAAAGTGAAGAACTGAAAAAAGTTTTTGAAGAATACGGAGCCGTTTCTTCTGCCAATGTCATCATGGACAAATTTTCCGGTAAGTCGAAAGGTTTCGGCTTCGTGGAAATGGACGATGATAACGAGGCAGGTGAAGCCATCAGTCATTTGAATGACACTGAGCTCGATGGCCGCACCATTGTTGTCAAAAAAGCCGAGCCAAGGGAAAGCCGTGGCAGCGGCGGCGGCGGCAATCGTGGCGGTGGAAACCGTGGCGGTGGCGGCGGTGGCAACCGCTGGTAATCAATGACGCTTCATTTTCCGTCAACTGGTTTCTACCTTTGATGGATTCGGACGCATAATACAATGCCCCGGGAGTAGGAAACTCCCAGGGCATTTTTGTTGAAAGTGCCTCACCGCATTGCCAGGCAAGCCAAACTCCCCGAAAGGCAAAGTCCCGGCAAGAACGCTAACTTTTAGAATCGAGCCGGGCAAGCTCTTTTGCCAGGGCATGTTTGAACCTGGGCACATCCTCCAGCACAAACAGGTCGTACCGGCCGCCTTTGCTCTCAATCCGCAGCCCATTTCTCGCCAAATCGAAGACCAAATACTCCTCTGCTATTTCTATTTCACTGATGGGGATGACGAGGTCCAGGTGGCTGTCCTTGAAATTGGCGAAGCGGAAAACGACCTCTTGCCCCCAAAGCTCCAGCGTGCCGGGCAGTTGGCGGATGCCGTCCCAAAGGGAGGCGGGGGTGGTAAATATGGGAGACAGGGAATGCATATCCATCCTAAAAAAGAGCGGGCAGCCCACTAATTGGGACTGCCCGCCGTGATTTTTTGAGTTTATTGCTTTATCACTTTCCCTATCCAGACTGGCTCGCCGGCATTCAGCACTTTCACGAAATAGACGCCTGGTGGCAGTGTGGCCATCCAGAGGGTATGCTCCTGGCTACGAGCGAATTATTACAAATGCCAGAGGCCGGCGACGCTGGTGTTCAAGCTCAATTGGGACATGGAACTACCGTATATGAGGCCATATCCGTGCAGCCGTTCGAGTCAGTTACCGTAAGGGTGTAGGTAGTGCCGAGGGTGGCTGGTATGTCAGTAATGGATTGTGTGTTAGCGGTATGTGGACCATTAATGTCAACCCAAGACCACAGATAAGTAAGCGGGCCACAATTGGAGAAAGACGCCGATGCATCGAGTGTGATTTGGTCACCGATACAGGGGCAGACCGGTATCGGGCAACTGATTACCGCAACGGGGCAGCATATCTTCACACATTCTTTGTTGGAAACCGCAGACTGGCAGCCGTCGCTGGCGACTACCCAGTAACAGGCGTTTTGAGTGGCGTAGAAAAAGTCTCCGAAGCCCTGGAGTTGCCCATTGCAAAACCACTCGTAGTTGATGCCCTGCTGAACGTTTTGTACACTCAGGTAAGACTGGCCGTTTTTGCAAATCGGATTAGGAACGGCGGTGATAACTGGTGTATTTGGAGCCGGTTTCAGGCAAATCTGCACTTCATTGCTGGTACATGGCAGGCATCCTGAATTTGGATAATTGTATGGCCGGCATTCAATCCGATAATGAATGCAGGTCTCGCCGGGCGGCCATAAATATGGCGAACTGGCAGGCTTTAAATGGGGCAGCACATTCGTGTTTTGATTGGAATTGCTGGTGCCCAGGTCCTTCCAGACTCCCGCCGACGAGCCGCTTGTGAACATGTATTGCCAGACTTTATTGCAGTTAGTGAAAGGCAGGAGAACTTCCACTGCGGCATCGTCGCCCGGACAAATCAGGTAATGGTCGGGGTCGGGGTCTAAGGGGTCGTGCGAAAGTGTGGGGGGCGAAGCCGAGCCGGTGATGGTGCCACAATCCGGTTTGGGGTCCACCCGGACACATTGTTTAACCGTTACCGATGGGCAACTACAATTGCTGACGACGGCCTCGAAGCAGATATCCTGTGGATGAACAGTAATGTTGGGATAACTAAAAGAGAGTAGGTCGTTGAAACTACTGAGTTGTGTAGTCCCTGTGTTGTCAGTTACTGACCA
Source organism: Saprospiraceae bacterium (assembly GCA_004297645.1). Lineage (GTDB taxonomy): Bacteria > Bacteroidota > Bacteroidia > Chitinophagales > Saprospiraceae > UBA6168. The sequence goes on from SCUG01000491.1 coordinate 16,168, forward strand.
GGTGATATGCACAAAGTTGGATAAGGCCGGGAGCGGAACATTGGTAGTCAGCGAAACAAGGAACGTTTGGATGTCGCCGTCGCAGAGCGGCCCGGCAGGGTTGACGTTCACAGAGGCCGTTACCGGGCAGCAGATCCGCAGGGAACAAAACGGATCCGTCGTGTAGGTACAGGTATTTGTTCCATCGGTCACAGTGATAATAGCTCGATAGCCACGATCAACAAATGCGTTTGGGCTACAAAGAGCAAGGATCACACTCGTAGCCGGATGCCCCGGAGGCGACACAAAGGAAAATCCGCTGAACAAAGCCGATGAACCTCCAGCGGGCGTGATGGGTATTCCAGCTGTTGCAAAACAATCGTCGCTATACTCCCACGCGACAGAAGTGCCTGGCCCTGCCTGGGCAAGATTTCCGGCCAATCCAGAGAAAATCGAAAAATGAACCGGGTCTCCGCTACAAATTGAAGTCAATCCGACTGTTTGCAAGGGGTCGGAAACATTAATGATCGAGTTCGTGTATTCGGGATAAAGAATCGGTGCTGTCGAAGGCACAAAGTTGCTCGTTGTGCCATTCAGAACAAAAGGCGGTGGCGTGGAGGGACCTAAGAAAAGTATCCCGTTATTTCCGTTTGAAGTACAATCGCTCACCGTCGTTAGGCTTGTGTTGTTGCCGTTCGGGACGCCGTCGTCCAAGCGCCAATAGCCGGTCAAATTGGGTTCGTTGCAGGTCAAAACGCAAGGATTACAAGCCGTTATTTGTGTGAAGGAAAGTGCCGTACTCCAGAGTTTTACGTCATCTACATAACCTTCCCAGTCTTGATTTGGTGTGGTGGAATTACTGCCGATATGTCCCACACGAAAAAGATTAAAATTATATGCTCCTAAAATTGGTGGTGAAAGTAGAGCAACAGCATTTCCATCAAGATAAGTAGTTACGGTATTAGCGGAACGTACTACTGAAATGCAGTGCCAATTGTTATCCCTGATATTATTTGAAGTCATCGTCAATAAATTAATAGGGTCACCAACATTAGAAGCACCGGCATAATGCCAAAACAAGGTTAAAAAGCCTCCACATTCTCCTATTTCAAAAGCACTTTGATCAATAAAACCTGTTGAAGACAAAGAAAATAATCTTCGAAAATTATTGGGACAATTACCACTCACAGTTGCTGTGGAAAGAAACCACATTTCTACAGTGAAGTCCGTATTTGATGGAAACCCGTTAATCGGGGTAAGTGAGAAATAGTCATTTGCTCCATCAAAATGAAGCGCATTGTTCTGTCCCGAAAGTAAATTCCAGGAAAACAGCAGTGCAAACAGTATCCCAAGGAAACGGGGCACTTTATGGATATTTATGTTGGTACTCATTGGTTTAAATTTTTTGTGCTTGAAAAAAAAGGTTGTTAGCAGCCATCAAAGCCCGTTCGCAGGGCTTTGATCTGATTACTGGATACGGACGATTTTGTCCTTCCAGACCAGCACGTCATTTTCAAAAATCAACACGAAATACAGGCCCGTTGGCAGGTTTGCCAACGACATGGTGTGTGATTCCTGATTGACAGGGATGTTTTCAGAAGCGAGTATTCTCCCATTCACATCCACCACCTGCACCCGGCCATTCTGCAATGGGGCCGGCGAGATTTGCACCGTCATGTACTCAGTAGTGGGGTTTGGCCGGATTTGAACGCTTATTCCGGCAGTAATCTGTTGATCAAAAACTGGTGAAACACAACCGGTCCCAGTACTGGTGCATTGAACGACCGTGTGGTCGTCCCTTCTGATACAGCCGTTGCAATTGGATTCGAATCCATAATGCCCGGCAGCGTTCGGAGAATAAGTGAGGCCGGTTTCACTCCCAATAGCCGTCCAAACGCCGTTCGTTATAAGATACCATTGGTAGGTGCAACCACTTGTGTTTGGACAAATGCCTTTGGGCGGAAGAACCATCATCCCCTGCAAGGTAACCGGGTCGTTGCCGCATCGGTAACATGGCCCACTGATAACCGGCACGCAAGTCGGGTCAATGATGATCGGCCACGTTTGTGCGGATTGCGGGCAGCAATTGTCCCGCACAACGGCGTAATAAACACCCGCTACGCTTCCCAGACCAGGAGTCGGACTTGGATAAACCCAGGATACCGACGACGTACTGGAGGTACTTGTATGAATCAAATTGCCATCTAAGTACCAGTCAATCACATACAGGCAGGGTACGCCCGTATCCGTGTCTGTGCCCGTAATTGGGCTGGGGGTGAAATCAACGGTGAGCGTCACCTGTGTATCTGCACACGGGTCAGGCACGGCAGTAAAGTTGGTGATGACCAATGCGTCCTTCACCACTATCTGGAACGGGATTTCATCAGCCGGGCATACGCCGTTCTGCTTAATCACTTTGTACCAGGTTGTTTGCCAGAGCTTGTTGGTATTGATGACCCCATCCATCGTACCAGAACCCAAAATCTGGCTGAAACCCGAATTGGCCGATACGATGCTCGACCACCAGGTCCACGTCGGTGGCGGCCCGGACGGCAACTCGGCACAGGCTGGTGAATAAACCAGTGTGGCATCCTCGCCGGGGCAGAATGGCTGTGATTCAAAAGGAATCATATCAATTTGACCAGCATCCGCATTGTCATTATAGACCCGGATAGTCGTGGAGCAGGTACTCGGCCCGCAAGGCCCAGTCAGAATGACTGAATACGTGTGGTCAATAAAACAGGTGGAAGTTGGCGTACCTGGCGGCAAAGTCAATACCGGCGGCTGGTACGAAAGCCCGGTTTCGCCGATTATAGGCTGCCCATCGTGATACCATTGCACGCTATAAGTGCATGGAGGGACATTGGTAAATGCCACCTGCATCGCTGTTGGAGTTCCCGTTTGACAGTATGGCCCATTGTTGTTCGTGATGGAGCAACTGACCGGATCACACAATGTAATCGTCGCAATGTTGGAGATTAACTGGGTAACGCAGCAACTACCGTCCAACGTCAACTCCGCATAAACCTGCACGCAGGTCTCGCCCGAATATTGATAAGGCAACAATAACAGGCTGGCGCAATTGGGCGAGCCGCCGCTAACCTGATAGGGCGTGGTCGGCCAGGTAGTCGCCAAACAAGGCTTCACAAACCAGCGAACCTGTGAATAATTGCAGGTAGCCGGGCAACCGTAGATTGGGATATAGGCGGTTGTTGCTGTCCGGCAGACTGCGGTATCGTTCACGATTGGCGGTGGCGGAGGCAGGCAAAACTTGATGACACAAGGGCAATCATGGTTTCCACAATGCCCAGTCATAGTCAGCGTGTACATGCCAGGGATGGTGAACGTGGCCGGGGAAAGGGCCGGTATGACGAAGCCGGGTGTCGCAGTTAATGGCGATGGGGAGTTTTGGGTAACAAATCCTTGAGGCCCGGTCAGCACCCAATCTACCTGCGCTGTTGGCGGGCAGTTGTTCCCCTGGCATTGAAAGGACGTGTAAAGCGTAAAAAAGCCGTTTGGGTTCAAGGTAATCACATCGCCGCAATGTACGGGCTGGTTGAGTGCGCCGCCAAAGCGGATTTCCATATCAAATGGGTCTATACCACAATCGCAGTTGGTCACCTTGCACTTGCCGAGCGTGTCTGCTAAATACAACGACTCAATCACAGTGGGGCTGAGTACCGTGTCAAATATTTCAATTTCGTCGAGTGCGTACTCAGTGCTAAGTACCGATGGGGGTAGATGGGTGCCGCCGATCAGAAGTGGCACCGTGCTGCTGGCATTTTCTGTGGGTGGAAGATTCACTACCGGCGGTCCGTCGGGCTGCCCATTGATGTATAATTTGACGGTGCCGGCGGGAGAAGTCGTACGATCCACAGTAACAGCGACATGCTGCCACTGTTGTGGGGTAAGTGTTCCTATACTTGTGTAGCCAACCCCACCGAGAAAAAATTCTAAGTGATAGGTACCGTCAACGAAGAACATGTAGCCTGTCGGCTGGCCGGCTGGATTGCGCTTATCCACGATCGGTGCATAGTCGGTTGCATTGTTGCCACCAACTTTATTGATCCACGCGTCGATTGAAAAACCTCCCGTGGTGCCGAAGTCCAAATTTGTACTTGGAGGCACCAGGATGTAATCACTCGCTGGATTGACGAAGTAGAAGTGCCCATTGATATGCGGGATGGCTGGAAGGCCCGGATTAAAGATACCGCCTACGTTGATTGCAGGACCGATGACCAATCCGTTATTCGTACCTATAATATCCGCTACTGCCGTTCCCAACGTCTCATCCAATGGCCACCATGCGACCATGCCTTGAGGAGGGGTGATGCAGGTTTTGCATTCCGTAATGAGAGTATCAGTGCAAAGAAGATTATATTGAAAGGGGGGAGAAGTACCAACGACTTCGAAAAACTGAGCAGTTAAGTTCTGCGGAAGTTGTCCGTTTGCATCTATACAGAAGGTACCCATCAGGATACCTGTTCCAGTAGGCATAAGACCTCCGGCAGCTAAGGTCCATTGAAGTGTGGAAGGACTGGTACCTACCCCCCATCCCACTGCGGAATTCGCTCCAGTAAAAGCAACAGGTAACTGAGCATTGAGATTAATAAGGCTTATTAAGGCGGGATTTGTGTTATTAAGATAAAGCTCATAACAACAAGTACCTCCGCTCTGGCTCAATTGAATGAAAGACAATGACACTGAATCGCAATTGAAACTAGGCGCGCACTCCACCGTCACCGTAAAACTGCACGTCGCCACATTCCCGCAATCATCCGTCGCCGTATAGGTCACCGTGGAAACCCCTTGGTTGTAAGTCAACCCGCTCGCGTCGTTTTGCCCAAAATTGGAAGTAGCCCCCGTCACTACATAGTCAGCATGTGGTGCATTGCAATTATCGGTCAGGGTAAGCCACTGAAGCCCGTTCACCAGCATCGAGCAGGGTGGGGGGCTGGAGGAAGTGACCGTGACGTTGGACGGGCAGGTAATTACCGGCTGCGTGCTTTCATGCGTCTGTACCCCCGCGGTACAGTTGCTCACATTCCCGCACCAGTCGGTGACGGTCAGTGTAACCAGAAAATCACCACAGCCAGTAAGTACGCTCGGACTGACACTCATGGAAGCAATCTGGCAGTTGTCGGTCGAGCCGCCGTCAATCTGCGCAGGCGTGATGGTGGCCGTGCAGGCGGAATCCAGTATAACGCCAATACCCAGGCACAGCGCTACCGGTGGCACGGTGTCTGAGATGACAATGGTTTGGGATGCAGTGGACATCGTTCCGTCAGCGCAGGTGACCGACACGCAAAAGTCGTGGGTTCCGCAGGGCAATTGCGTAGTATAGCACTGGGTAGTCTGCCCGTCGCACCAGTGGTACGTGTATGGGCCTTGGCCCGTAGCGTTGGCGCACACTTGTACCAGGCCGCAATTGTTCAGCGTAGTGATGGTAATGGAAACATCGCAAGGAGCCGTGCTGCAAACCTGCTGCTGCTGCCAAGTCATTGAGTCGGCCACGAGGGTGACGGGGGGCAGTATGTCTTGAAATTCAATGTTGAGAAATCCCGGACTATCAGGCAGCGGGTCATAAAAAACGAGGCTGGCCATTTCCGTGGATACCGAACAAGTGGCCATTTCCGGGTCGCTGACGGAGAGGAAGGCACAGTTTTGCCCAAAACCACCGGGTATGCTCCTCGCATCCGTGAAGGCAATCTGGGCACTGTTGAGCCACCACGCCGACCCGCCAATGAAGCCGGTGCCTGTGTTCGGGTATTTTACCCAATTCACCGTTGGGGTGCCAACGTCCGTTATTTTGACCACTACATCCCTACTTGTGCTGCCAAAGTTGCCCCGTCCTGTCACGTAAATTTCACCAAAAAAACCCTCCCATACCTGGCTGACTGTGCTGAGTTCCGGGATTTGAACATCCCATTGCAGGAACAAAGTTGGGTCAAATTTCAGTAGGTGGGCCTGTCCGGTCACGGTGTTGGCCACCGCATAAATATCGCCGGTCAAAGCCCTTGTTACGTCCACAAAAGCCATTGGGGGGTTGCTAATTTGAACCCCGTTTTGCAGGATTCCCGTGTTATCCACTTCGAAAATATAGCCAGTTGCGCCTTCCTCACCGACAATCAGCATATTGCCATTGGGCAGTGTTTCCAGGTCCCGGTAATACTGGTCGTCCGCTGTGCTAACGAATACCTTTTTCCATTGGAAGGTACCATTAGCATCCAAATTCAGCAAGACCACATCGTCCGTGGTCTGGGGGGCACCGGTCTGTCGCTGCCTGCCCAGCACGTAATAAGGAAATGCTGCGTTTTGCGGAGCCGGGTTCTTCACAACATGCGTGAAAGCCTCCATGCCTGGCCAGTCATACGCCTTTAACCAACTGAAATTGCCACCGCCCGACGAGGTCACCCGACCTATCAGGCTTTGGCTCGGCTGGGAAATGGGTGTGGTTGTCCCCACCACCAGCAGGTCGCCGCCGGGTATTAGCACCGCATCGTTCCAAACGGAAGCGATGGGCAGGCTCAACGTCCATTGATGAATGCCGTTGGCGTCGAGCCGGGTGACGGTGGCCCGTTGGAGTACCCCCTCGGAGGGTTCATCCTGCCCCAGCACGTAATAATTTGTGCCATCTTGGATGACCTTGCTAAAGGAATTGTCGAAAGGGGTGCCGTAGTCCCTTTGGAACTGCGCCATGCCCATATCCGGCAGCAGCGTCAGCAAAAAACAGAACCGGCAAGAAAGAATAGTGGGAAAAAACTGCGGAAAAGGAAAAGTCGAAGTTTTCATTTTCAATCATTTTTTAAGGTTTAACAATGCCCAAATCTTCATTCTTTTAATCTTCATTTTTTCAACCGTTCTATATCCGGCTACCTTTTGCCCTGGATTCGGCGGCAACTTTTTTATATTCGGTAAAAAAGCCCTGACGCATCTACTACCCGGAAACTTTTGCTACTTTTCGGAACAAATTCTGTCCTGTGTCAAAATCCTTCATCCATTTATTCCCTTTGTTCCCCCGGCCAGCAGGTTGGTTTTTTCTAGAGACCTGCCTGCTGTTGTTTGCATTTGGCTGCGCTTCGACCCTTTCCGCCCAAAACGCACCACACCCCTCCTTTCGCCAATACACCACCGGCGACGGGCTGGCCAGTTCGGAGGTCTATTGGATTTTGGAGGACAGGAAGGGCTTCATCTGGATTTCATCGGACAACGGCGTCAGCCGCTTCGATGGGTACCGGTTCCGCAATTACGGCCTGAAGGACGGGCTGAAGGAAAATGCCATTTTCGTGATGCAACTCGATACGATGGGAAGAGTGTGGATGCAGGCCATGAACGGCAACCTGTACTACATGGACGGTGATACCATCCTGCCTTACTGGAATAACGGAGTGCTCAATAATTTTAAAGACAGGCGGGATTACAGCATGGGCTTCATCGTAGAAGGCGCCGGGGAAACGGTGCACATAGCTACGCTGGAATATAGCGTCATTACTATCTCAAAAGATGGCAAAGCCAAAACCTACGACCACCCTGAACCAGCTCACCGGCAAGTTTTTGAAAAAAATGGAATCGCAATCAATGCTTTATTCTATCGGGAAGGGGCGGAAGGAATGCAAGCCTACGCAGAAAACCTCCAACGGCAAAATCGCTGCATGCCTGTTTATTTTCAGGTAAATGGAGAAGAGTGGCGGTTTTCCGATTTCATTTTTTCAAAAAAAGAAGGCCTGGCTATCGGGGCCTTCCGCTTAGGTGATGGAAAATATTTTTTCCAGATGTTCAACGATGTTTGGTTCATCGAAAATGGAAAAATCAGGTGGCGGTGTTATTTCCCCTTCCAAATCCTCGATGCCCGTTTGATGAAAAATGGGCAACTTTTCGTGGGGCTTCACTTCAATCAGGGGTTGCGGGTTTACAAATCCATCGAAGCTTTTCGTAAAGAGGAAGGCGCCACCTGGCTCACGGGACATACTGTGTCCCATTTCATAGAAGACCGGGAAGGCGGCAGGTGGTTCGCCACCAACGATAGCGGAATTTTTTACACCCCCGCCGATGCGTTTATGGTGCACGACAGAGAAACGGGTTTGCCTGCTGATAAAATAACGGCACTGGCCATCAAGAATAAAAATGAACTTTATGCAGGCTTGGAAAATGGCGAAGTCTGGCACCTCGACCGGAAGGCGGGGAGCTGGACGAAACTGCCCGAAATCCCTGACGTTAACATCATCAAAGACCTCCATTTCGACCCACAAAACCAGCAGCTATGGGCCGGGCGGGACAACCTGTTTTTTCTCCAAAAAAATAAATGGGTGCTGATGGCAGCGCCCTATCAGAAAGGCACTCTCAGTATCTCCAACCGCATCACAGAAAGCCCCGGCGGCCAACGCCTGTGGGTGTGCAACCACCTCGGTTTCATGAGCATTGAACTGTCCCAAATGAGGCCTTCCAATATCCATACAGGCCACGACCAGCGCACCTACGTCGTCCGGGAAGACTTTACCGGCAGGGTTTGGGTAGGGCAATCTAAAGGACTCTTCGAGTGGAGGGGCAGTACTTTGCTGGGGCGCCAAAATTTGCACCCCGCTTTTTCCCTGCGGGTGGAAGACATCGCATTGATGCCCGACAGTACGCTGGCCGTGGCCACCAAAGGCGGTGGTGTGGTTTTCTGGAAAGGCAGCCAGTTCGAGCAAATCACCACCGAACAGGGCCTGACTGCCGATATGCTGGAATGCCTCTGGGCCGGCGAGGACGGTACCCTCTGGGCCGGCACGCTCAACGGGCTGAACCGCATCAGCGGCGCCTGGGGCCACCGGCAGGTGGAGCAAATCACCGTTTTTCACGGGCTGCCCTCCAACGAAATCAGCCGTATCCACACTCTGGACGGTAACGTGTGGGTAGCCACAAGCAAAGGGCTGGTGCGTTTTTCTAACAAAACCAAAAACCAGCTCTCGCCGCGGCTGTTTCTGGCTTCGGTGCTGGCCAACAACCGCCCGGTTGATTTGACCCGGCCCATGCAGTTGCCTTCGTTGCAAAACAATCTGACCATCAGTTTTTTTGCCATAAACTACAAGATGAATGGCAAAATCCCTTACCGCTACCGGATGGATGGTGGCGATTGGGCAACGACGCTGAACCGCTCATTGAACTTCCCGAAATTGCCGCCTGGCGAACGGTTATTCGAGGTGCAGGCGCAAAACGAAGATGGCCTGTGGAGCGAACCTGCCACACTGTGTTTTGAAATTTTGCCGCCCTGGTGGGCCAGTTGGTGGGCAAAGATTATTGCTGTGATAGCATTCGCAGTCATTGGCCCTGCATTTTATAAGTACCGCATGCGGCAATTGAGAGACATGCACAAAATCGAACTGCAAATGGCGGAATTGGAGCGCTCGGCCTTGCAGGCGCAGATGAACCCGCACTTCATTTTCAACTGCCTGAATTCTATTCAGAACTTTATCCTCCAAAATGAAAAAGAGTCAGCCATCATGTACTTAGCGACGTGTCGTAATTTAATTACCGGTATTGGTTTAGAAGGTTGAGGAGGTTTAGCAGGTTTAGCAGGTTTAGTTTAAACATTCTAAACCTCCTCAACCTTCTAAACCGGAAAGTTATTTACGACATTTTGCT
>SCUG01000492.1 GCA_004297645.1 Saprospiraceae bacterium
CTGACCCTTGAACTGCGGTTCCGGCACTTTCACAGAAATGACGGCTGTAAGCCCTTCCCGGAAATCTTCCGCCGATAAGGTGACTTTCGATTTGGCCACAATGCCCGAAGTTTCGCCAAACTGGCCCAACACCCGGCCCAGGGCACGGCGAAAACCATTGACGTGGGTGCCGCCTTCGCTTGTGTTGATGTTATTGACAAAAGAATAGACATGTTCGGCGTAGGAAGTATTGTATTGCATGGCCACCTCAATCTCGACTTTGTCTTCTTTTCCGGTGACATAAATCGGCTTCTCTAACAAGTTTGTGCGGCTCTCATCGAGGTATTCTACATATTCCTGCAAGCCTCCCTCCGAATAAAACCCTTCACTTTTTGGGTTGCCTTTGTCGTCTAGTTCCCGTTCGTCGGTCAGGGTCAGTTTCAGCCCCTTGTTTAAGAAAGAAAGCTCCTTGAGGCGGATGGCCAGTGTTTCATACTTATAAATGACGGAGTCGAAAATTTCCCGGTCCGGCCGGAACGTCACGTAGGCGCCTCTTGTGTTGGTAGTACCTATTTCCCGAACGTCGTACAAGGGCTTGCCCCGGACATATTCCTGCTCGTAAATTTTACCATCCCGGTGTATTTCGGCCCGGAGTTTTTCGGAAAGTGCGTTTACGCAGGAAACCCCCACACCGTGCAGGCCACCCGACACTTTGTATGTGTCATGATCAAACTTACCCCCGGCATGCAGCACCGTCATCACCACCTCGAGGGCGGACTTTTTTAGCTTCTTGTGCATGTCCACCGGGATGCCCCGGCCATCGTCGCACACGGTAATGGAGTTGTCCGGATGGATGGTGGTTTCTATGTGGGTGCAATAACCGGCGAGGTGCTCGTCAATGGAGTTGTCGATGACCTCCCACACGAGGTGGTGGAGGCCTTTGACATCTGTGGTGCCAATGTACATTGCCGGGCGTTTGCGGACGGCTTCGAGGCCTTCGAGGGCTATAATATTTCCGGCGTCGTAATTGCCGTTTTTTGGCTTTACTTCTTCTTCTTTTCCTTCGTTATTATTCATGGTGCAAAAGTAAGAAATTGGGGGAGAAAGAGGCGTTATTTAATGCTACTTTAAAGGCCGTTGGTGGTGATGAAAAGTCAGGTTGTCTTAACACTTAAAGCAAGGTTAAGTTGTGCGGGTTCGGGGCACTGATAAAATATCAAAAAGCATGCTTCCGGCCCCTTTGCGGAAGGGGTGAGATTTTCAATTCAGGAACGTGCGCAAAATAACTTGGTAAGTTTTGCAGAAGCCAATTCACCGGGTGACTCGAAGTCACCCGGTGAATTCGCCAGGTTGTTTTGCGCACGTTCCTCAAACATTATTTGTATCCGTTCAATAAAATATGGTTAGGCAGCATATTATTCAGCAACCAAGCTCGCCATCGAAGGCAATTTCTATTTTTTGGAAATCCGGTCAGAAATATATTGAATAGCGGAGACGCCGGTTTTGTTTGCTGTTTCGATAATCGTCAAAAAAGCATCCCTCACCCTGGTTCCCTTTTCAGACCAGGTGTGCAATGAAATATCCTCCCGACATTTGTCGGGACGGACGATTTGCCTTACTGCTTTTTAGTCATTCCAGTAGGGAACCGCTGCGTTATTGTGGAGCGGTAAAGCGGGATGGTCCAATATCACCAACAGTTCTGCATTATTGGCCCTGGTGCGTCGGATCACTTCGTTCAGCTTGTCGTATCCGGTCGTTTTTTTTGAACGGATACCTTCGATTTCTACTCCGTTTCGTCCACGCAGCAGGAGCTTTGGGGTGCCGGCCGTGCGGGGCACTACCGGCACGAAGCCGTGGGTGGGGGCTGTCTTCTTTTTCAGTTTTTTGCGCCAGTACTGGAAGGTGGCCCGTACCAAGCTGTGGTGGTCCCGATAGCTATCGGGAGAAGGTGGTAGTCTGGCCGCTCCGTGCCTGCCGGCTCACAAAGGTGGCCCATTCGGCGCTGCTGCGCCGGGGTGTATTTGCTGTCATTTTTTGTAGTTTTGTTGAGTGGGGAATATGGGGTTGGCCTGAGGCTTACTGCGCAAAGCCGCAATCCGGCATGAGGCATGAGGTGAGGCAGGCAGGCGATGGAGAACTTGCCAACCTCATTTTTATTTAAGCTCCAGTTTCAGAAACTTCCCTGTAAAACTATCTTTCTTTTTCGCCACCTCTTCGGGTGTGCCTTCGCAGACAATCCGGCCGCCGCGGTTACCGCCGCCGGGGCCGAGGTCCACAATCCAGTCGGCGGTTTTCACCACGTCGAGGTTGTGCTCGATGACGAGGACGGTGTTGCCCTTGTCCACTAATTTGTTGAGTACGCGGAGCAGGTGGCGGATGTCTTCGAAATGCAGGCCGGTGGTAGGCTCGTCGAGGATGTAGAGCGTATTGCCGGTGTCGCGTTTGGAGAGTTCTTCGGCGAGTTTCACCCGCTGGGCTTCGCCGCCGGAGAGGGTGGTGGCCTGCTGGCCGAGGGTGACATAGCCCAGGCCCACGTCGTTGAGTGTTTTGAGCCGGCGGAAGATTTTGGGTATTTTTTCAAAGAATTCAGTAGCCTCCGTTACCGTCATGTTCAGCACGTCGTTGATGCTCTTGCCTTTGTAAAGCACCTCCAGCGTCTCGCGGTTGTACCGGCGGCCGAGGCAACTCTCGCAATCCACGTACACGTCGGGTAGAAAGTTCATCTCGATGGTGCGTTTGCCACTACCCTGGCACACTTCGCAGCGTCCGCCTTTCACATTAAACGAAAAACGCCCGGGCTTGTAGCCCCTGATTTTTGCCTCCGGCAAATTGGAGAACAAGCTGCGGATGTCAGCGAAAACATTGGTATAGGTAGCGGGGTTGGAGCGCGGCGTGCGCCCGATGGGCGACTGGTCGATTTCGATGACTTTGTCGAGGTACTCCAGCCCTTTTATTTTATCATAAGGCAGCGGCCGTTGCAGGCTTTTGTAAAAATGCTGCCGCAAAATGGGATACAGGGTTTCGTTGATGAGGGAGCTTTTGCCGCTGCCACTCACGCCGGTCACGCAGGTGAAGGTACCAAGTGGTATGTGGAGGTTGACGTTTTGAAGGTTGTGGCCAGTGGCGCCCAGCACCTGCAGGATGTGCCCGCTGCCTGGCCGGCGTTTTTCCGGCACTTCGATTTTGCGCCTTCCGTTCAAATAGTCTGCCGTTAGGGTATTGAGGGCGGCGAAGGTCTTCGGTACACCCTCGCCGACCAGTTCGCCTCCATGCACTCCCGCTCCTGGGCCGAGGTCAATGAGGTAATCGGCAGCGAGCATGATGTCTTTGTCGTGCTCCACCACCAGGACGCTGTTGCCGATGTAGGTCAGTTCTTTAAGTGCATCAATCAGGCGGTGGTTGTCGCGCTGGTGCAGCCCGATGCTCGGTTCGTCGAGGATGTAGGTGATGCCGGTGAGTTGGGAGCCAATTTGGGTGGCCAGGCGAATGCGCTGACCCTCGCCACCGGAAAGCGTACGCGCCATGCGGTTCAGTGTCAGGTAATCCAGTCCCACATTCATCAGAAAGCTAAGCCGGAGATTTATTTCCTTGAGTACTTCCCCGCCAATGGCCAACTGCCGGTCGCTGAGATGGAGGTGAACATTGTTCATCCAGGCGTGAAGGCCGCCGATGTCCATGTTCGCCAGTGCGGCGATGTTTTTTTCGTGGATTTTAAAATGCAGGCTTTCGGTTTTCAGGCGCTGCCCCTGGCAATCGGGGCAGGTAGCGACTGTCATAAAATCTTCCGCCCATTGCCTTATTTTTTCAGAAGAAGTGTCTTCGTACCAGCGTTTGAGCTGGCTTACCAGGCCTTCGTAAGCGAGGTTATAGACGTAGTCGTTTTGAGCGTAGCTCACATCCACCTTGAACGACTTGTCGCCGCCGTGGAGGATGATGTCGAGGGCTTCGGCGGGAATGTCCCGGACGGGGGTGGAAAAGTCGAAGCCGAATTTTTTAGCAATAGCACGCAGTTGTTTGAAGGTCATGTTGTCGCGCACTTCGCCGAAAGGGACTATGCCGGTCTGGTTGATACTTTTGGAGTAGTCGGGGATGACCTTGGACATGTCCACGGCATTGAATTGGCCCAAGCCATTGCAGGTGGGGCAGGCGCCGTAGGGAGAGTTGAAAGAAAAAGAATTGGGGGATGGTTCTTCATAGCTGAGGCCGGTTTCGGGGTCCATCAAATGCTTGCTGAAAATGGCCTGCTGCCACCCCCCTTCCGAGGAGGGGGAGCCTTTCTGCTCTTCCTTTTTGGAAGGGGCTATGATGATAAGCCCGTTGCCCATTTTCAGGGCAGTTTGAAGCGAAGATGTGATGCGCTCGCTGCGCTCACCCGCCACGGTGAATTTGTCAACGACCAGCTCGATGTCGTGCACCTTGTAGCGGTCGAGTTGCATGGAGGGGGTGATTTCCTGCACGTCGCCATCCACCCTCACTTTGGTGTAACCCTGTTTTCGCACCTGGTCGAAAAGCTCCCGGTAATGGCCTTTGCGGCCGCGAATGAGCGGTGCCAGCAGCAGCACTTTCCGCCCGTCGAATTGCGCCATAATTTGGGCCTTCATCTGCTCCTCGTTGTAGCGCACCATCTTTTTGCCGGTGAGGTGAGAGTATGCCTCCCCCGTTCGGGCAAACAGCAGGCGCATAAAGTCGTACACTTCCGTGATGGTGCCGACGGTGGAGCGCGGGTTGCGGCTCGTGGTCTTTTGCTCTATAGAAATAACCGGGCTGAGGCCGTTTATCATTTCTACTTCCGGCCGCTCCATGGAGCCGATGAACTGCCGTGCATAAGCGCTGAAGGTTTCCATGTAGCGCCGCTGCCCCTCGGCATAAATGGTGTCGAATGCCAGCGACGATTTCCCGCTGCCGCTGATGCCCGTGATGACCACTAACTTGTTGCGGGGGATGCGAATATCAATCTCTTTGAGGTTGTGCTCCCGTGCACCAATGACTTCGATGACCTCCTCCCCGGTGTTCGTTCCGTTCTTCAGAATGGGGCTTGCCGCTCGATGTTCATCCCAGCCCTCGGTGCGGAGTTTCCTTCGGCTGTTGTTCATTGAAGAAGTGATGTTTTTTGAATTTTTTGACATGGGTGGTCTGCTTCGGCAATGCGCCCGGCTACGGGAACGGCCGGTGCCGGGTCGCTTTTGCCTTTTGATGTATGATGTTTTACCGGATGGTATGCTTTGGGCAGGCGGCGAAATTAGACAATACCCTTCTTTTGGGGAATAACGGCGTGGAAACAGTTGTCTTTTCTACTTTTACTTCATGGAAAACTACCTCGAAATATCCCCGGAAGTGAAACGGGCGCTGGCCGCCCACGAGCCGGTCGTGGCCCTCGAATCCACCATCATTTCTCACGGCATGCCTTACCCTGATAATGTTGAAACAGCGCTCCGGGTAGAGCAGGCTGTCAGGTCGAACGGCGCCGTCCCGGCTACCATCGCCATTCTCGATGGCAAACTCAGGGCAGGGCTGAACGAAGCTGAAATCACCCGCCTCGGCAAGGCTGGCCGGAAGGCTGCCAAAGTGAGCCGAAGAGATATACCTTTTGTTTTGTCCTGCAAGGTGCCGGGGGCAACGACCGTCGCCGCCACCATGATTATCGCAGAAATGGCCGGTATCCGCATTTTCGCCACCGGCGGCATCGGCGGTGTGCACCGCGGAGCAGCGGAGACGATGGACATTTCTGCCGACCTCCCGGAATTGGCCAACACCAGCGTGGCCGTCTTTTGCGCTGGCGCAAAATCCATCCTCGATATAGGCCTTACTTTGGAATATTTAGAAACCCACGGCGTACCCGTCATTGGTTTCCAGACCGATGAGTTTCCCGCCTTCTACACCCGCCGCAGCGGTTTTGGCGTGGACTACCGTGTGGACTCGCCCGCCGAATTGGCGCAAGCCCTGAAAGTAAAATGGGGGGCGGGTCTGAAGGGCGGAGTGGTCATCGCCAACTCCATCCCCGAAGCGCATGAACCGGCCTTTGCCACCATCGAAAAGGCGACAGAAACTGCCATTGGCGAAGCCAGGGCACTCGGCATCAGAGGCAAAGAAATCACGCCTTTTTTATTGAAAAAAATTGGAGAATTGACGGGCGGCGAAAGCCTGCGGGCGAACATTGAACTGGTGCTGAATAATGCACGGTTGGCTGCGGAGGTGGCCGTTTGTTACACCGCGGCAGTCCTCTAATCTCTATTGTTCCTTGTTTCACCTTCCCCTTTTTTTGAAAAAAGTCAGGAGCGAGGTCACGTAATTTTCATCCGTGCAGATGCTCACGGTATCCAGCCCGCTTTTGGCGAAGGTCGTTTTGAAATACCGGAGGTTTTCATCAAACCAGGAGGTGTAGCGTTTGCGGAGGAAAGCGGAGGAAGTGTCGAGCCACGTCAGTTCGCCTGTTTCAGCATCCCGCGCATGCACGAGGCCCATGTTTGGCAGCGTTTGTTCCTTCGGGTCGTAGAGGTGCACACCCACGATGTCGTGGCGCCGGGCGGCGATGCGCAGCGGCGTTTCGTAGCTGCGAGTCATAAAGTCGGAGAGGATGAAACAGATGCTGCGTTTTTTTACCACATTGGTAAAATAACCGAGCGCCTCGCCGAGGCCGGTACTCCGGTCCTCGGGGTGAAAATCTATCAGCTCGCGGATGATGCGGAGGATGTGTTGCCTGCCCTTCTTTGGCGGAATGAACTTCTCGATTTTACTGGTGAAAAAGATGACGCCGACCTTGTCGTTGTTCTGGATGGCGCTGAACGACAGCACGGCGCAGATTTCGGTGATGATGCTCTGCTTGAATTGGTTGACTGTGCCGAAGTAGGCGCTCTGGCTCACGTCTATGAGCAGCATCACCGTCAGTTCCCGCTCTTCTTCGAAGATTTTCACGTGGGGTTCCCCGGTGCGGGCCGTCACGTTCCAGTCTATGTTGCGCACATCGTCGCCATACTGGTAGCTGCGCACTTCGCTGAACGACATGCCCCGCCCTTTGAAAGCACTGTGGTACTCTCCCGAAAAGATTTGCTTGCTCAAGCCCTTGGTCTTGATTTCTATCTTTCGTACTTTTTTGAGGAGTTCGCTGGTGTCCATGTCTTTCCTTTTTTAGGGCACTTCCACCTTGTTCAACACTGTATTAATCACATCTTCCTGTGTGATGTTTTCGGCTTCGGCCTCGTAGGTTAGGCCGATGCGGTGGCGCATCACGTCGTGGCAGATGTTGCGCACGTCTTCGGGGATGACGTAGCCGCGGCGTTTGAGAAAGGCGAGCGCTTTGGCTGCATGGGCGAGATTGATGCTGGCACGGGGCGAGCCACCGTAGTTGATCAGTGGTTCGAGGGCGCCGAGGCCATACTCTTTCGGGTCGCGGGTAGCAAAGACGATGTCGAGAATGTAGCGCTCTATTTTTTCATCCATGTAAACCTTGCGCACCGACTTTCGGGCACGCAGAATATCAGCGGGCTGCACGACGGGCTGCACCTCGCCGAAGTCGTCGTCAGTGAGGTTGCGGCGTATGATTTCCCGCTCTTCTTCTTTGGTGGGGTATCCCACTTTCACTTTCAACATGAAGCGGTCGGTCTGTGCCTCCGGCAATGGGTAGGTGCCTTCCTGCTCTATCGGGTTTTGGGTGGCGAGCACGAGGAAAGGCTCTTCCAATATGTATGTTTCACCGCCAATAGTCACCTGCCGTTCCTGCATGGCTTCGAGCAGGGCGGATTGCACCTTGGCCGGTGCCCGGTTGATTTCGTCGGCGAGGATGAAGTTGGAGAAGATGGGGCCTTTGTGCACGGCGAATTTCGTGCTGGCCGGGTTGTACACCATCGTGCCGATGATGTCGGCGGGCAACAGGTCTGGCGTGAATTGTATGCGCTTGAATTTTGCGTGAATGGTGCCCGACAAGGTTTTTATAGCCAGGGTTTTGGCTAAACCGGGAAGGCCCTCGAGCAAAATATGGCCTTTGGTGAGCAGGCCTATCATCAGCCGCTCTATCATTTTGTGCTGGCCGACGATGACTTTGGCGGTCTCCTGGTTTATTTGCTCAACGAAAGCACTATCGGCGTAAATCTGTTGGTTAAGGGCTTCTATGTCTATGGCGTGCATGTGGGAAAGGTGGAAGTTAGGATGTTGAATTTTTTGAATTGGAGCAGCAAATTTAATGACTGTTTTGATTTTGCAACGATTGCTGCTTGCCCCTTTTAAGCGGCAGTTCCACGTTGAAATAAACGTCCTTTCGGGTGTTGATATCGTTTTCTTTGGCGCTCGATACGACGTGGAAGTTTTGGCCATTGCGCACGACTAAATTTTCTTTCA
>SCUG01000493.1 GCA_004297645.1 Saprospiraceae bacterium
ATCGGAGGCTCCCACGCGTGTAAAAACCTTGTCGATAAGCCCGAGGCGGGCCGCCTGAGCGGGTACGAAGCTACCCATTTGAGCTATGAGACAGATGAGTGCCGTCTGGCGTAAAATGGCCGATTTTCCCGACATGTTCGGGCCGGTGATAACCAATATCTGTTGCTCGTCGCTGTCTAAATAAACATCGTTGGGTACAAAGCTCTCGCCAATTGGCATTTGCTGCTCGATGACGGGATGCCGGCCGTTTTTTATGTCAATGGTGAGGCTGTTGTCTATCTCCGGGCGGTGGTAATTGTTTTTCAGCGCCACTTTTGCAAAGGAAAGCAGGCAGTCGAGCTGAGCTACAATGGCAGAATTGTGTTGCACCGGCTGCACGTAGTCCATGAGAGACAGCACCATTTGCTGGAAAAGTAGCTCCTCCAATTCCTGAATTTTTTCTCCGGCACCCAGAATTTTCGTTTCCAGTTCTTTCAGTTCATCAGTAATGTAGCGTTCGCCATTGGTGAGCGTCTGTTTGCGTACCCAGCCGGCGGGTATCAGACCTTTGTCTTTGTGCCTGTTTGTGACTTCAAGATAATACCCGAAGACGTTATTGAAACCAATTTTGAGGTTGTCAATGCCAGTGCGGGCGGCTTCTGCTTTTTGGATGCCAATAAGTATTTCCTGGCTGTTGTGCACCACATTCCGCAAGTCGTCTAACTCAGCGTTGGCTCCAGCGGCAATCACGTTGCCTTTCGATATAAGGGCAGGCGGGTTTTCCACTAACTGTCTTTTTATTTCCCGTTGCAACGCACCACAGGGGTTCAGCCCATCCGCCATTTTTTCTAAGAATACATTGCCGGACGCACTCAACACAACTTTAAGTGGGCTTGTAGCTTCTAATGCCTTCAGCAACTGAACCACTTCCCGCGGACTTATTTTACCCAAAGGCACTCGGGCTATGAGGCGCTGTATGTCGCCCATTTGCCGGATATAACTTTCAGCTTCGGCCGACAGCTCAGGGTATTCAAGCAAAAATTCTACGACGTCGTGGCGGCTTTTAATTTCGGACAACGAGGTAAGTGGCAACACCACCCAATTCTTTAACAAGCGGGCACCCATCGGCGACACGGTTTTGTCCAAAATATCAATGAGCGGGGTGCCGGATTCGTACTGGCTATGCAGCAACTCCAAGTTGCTGATTGTGAATTTGTCGAGCCAAACGTATCTCTCCTGTTGTATCCGGCTAATGGATGACACGTGTTGAAGATTCTTGTTTTCGGTGGTGGCGAGATAGTGCAAGATGGCACCTGCGGCAATTTGGGCCAACGCTAAATCTTCGATGCCAAATCCTTTGAGCGAGTTTACCTCAAAATATTCGAGCAGTTTTTCCCTTGCGTAGTCGCGGCTGAAAACCCAGTCGTCAAGGGTATTTGTATAAAATTTTTCGCCAAAGGTTTTCTCAAATTCTCCCGATTTGGCTTTTGAAAAAATGACCTCTGATGGGCCGAGGCTTTGTAACA
The DNA here is from genome assembly GCA_004297645.1 of Saprospiraceae bacterium. Taxonomy (GTDB): domain Bacteria; phylum Bacteroidota; class Bacteroidia; order Chitinophagales; family Saprospiraceae; genus UBA6168. Next base: position 1,506 of record SCUG01000493.1, read on the forward strand.
ATTTGTCCACATATGAAATGTCGCCTTCGGAAACTAAAAAGTCGCCGGTGGAAATATCAAGAAATGCAACCCCAGCTTTCTCCCTCTTCCCAAAAAATATGGAGGCCAGATAATTGTTTGACCTGTAGTCCAACAACTTTTCATCCACGGCAACCCCAGGAGTTACCACCTCGGTAACACCGCGCTTCACAATTTTTTTTTGAGGTGATGGTTTTTCCAATTGCTCGCAAATGGCCACGCGGTATCCCGATCGTACGAGGCGGGGCAGGTACATGTCCAACGAATGGTAAGGAAATCCAGCCAGTTCAACGTCGTTGCCGCCGTTGTTTCTACTGGTGAGCACGATGCCAACGGCTTTGGAAGTTTTCACGGCGTCTTCGCCAAAAGTTTCATAAAAATCTCCCACTCGGAACAACAGTATGGCGTCAGGGTATTTCGCCTTCATTTTGTTGTACTGGCTCATCAGCGGCGTGGTGCCACTAATCTTCTCTCGTTTCTGGCCTTTGACGATGGTTTGACTTTTCCGTGCCAATGTGTTCGTGTTTGCGCAAAGATAGTCAGTTTGAGCAGTTGTATCTCGCGTTAGAATCGCTTTACCGATTCAATGATGTACTTGGGCCGGTGTTTTATTTCCTGATAAATGTTGGCCAAATAAATGGACATAATGTAAAGCATGAGGCAGGTAAGCGCAAAGAAAATTGAGCTGAGCACTACCAAAAATGTCCATCCTGGCACTGATTCATGGTAGGCCCCAAGGAGGTCCACGTTAGTAATTTTAACCTTTAAAGCATTGATGGTTACCAGCACCATGAAACCGATGGATACTATAAAAATCCATAATAACAGGGTGCGCAGAAAAGTAGTGAACGAGGTGATGGCCACTAACGACTCTCGAAATTTTTCGGTAAAGCTGGACGGCTCATGCTGCAACGGTTCGTCCACTTCAAGGTAGCTTGTCTGGAACCCAACGATGGAATATATGGCCTTCATGTAGTGCAGATTTTCCCTCAGGCGCAGGAGGGAATTGAGTGCTCTTCGGGAAATAATTCGAGTGTCATGCGCCCTATCGTCCACTTGCAGGTTGGAGTATTTCCTTAGAATCCAATAAAATATTTTGTAAAGCAGACGGTATTGC
>SCUG01000494.1 GCA_004297645.1 Saprospiraceae bacterium
TTCAAAACCTGCGTACACCCAGCCATTCATGGTTTTCCAAAGGGCCAAGGTAGCCTCGTCGCCAGCCTCCCATTTTTGCAACATTTCACGGGCCTCCCGGCCCAATTCGCTGTGCTCGTTGAAATAGCTGTTTTTGTATTTTTTGAAAAAGTCCTCCTTCGTCTGTCCGTCTTTTACTTTTTCTTCAAAAACCAATACCCCGCCTGCCGATGCCTGCCAGGCCTGGTACTCTTCTTTGAATTTTTGCTCAAACAGCACGTAGTAATCGCCGGCGAAATGGTCGCCTTTTGTGCCGGTACTTTCTGGGGTAGCGCCGCCGCCCCATTTCTGCCAGGCCAGCATGCTCTTGCAAATGGCGATGCCCCGGTCGTTCACGATTTGCACTTTCACCACTTCGTAGCCGGCAGCTTCGTAAAGTTGGGAGCACGACCAGCCGAGCAGTATGTTGCGGATGTGCCCCAGGTGGAGTGGCTTGTTGGTGTTGGGCGAGCAGTATTCTACCATCACCTTGCCACGGTGGCCTCCGGCCACCCTGCCAAAATCCTTTTGCCCGGCCATGCCGAGTAAAAAATCGCGCCAGTAGCTTTCGGCGACGGCCAGGTTGAGAAATCCCTGAATGACGTTGAACCCTGAAATCTGGGGCACGTTTTTCACTAAGTATCCGCCCATTTCGATGGCGATGGCTTCGGGTTTCTTTTTAGCAAAACGGGTGAAAGGGAAGGTGACCACCGTGTAATCGCCCTCGAATTCCTTCCGGGTGACGTTCATGGTGATTTGCCCGGCAGCGATGTCCTCGCCGTATAAGCTTTTCACGGCTTCGATGACGCCGTTTTGTATGATGCCTGTGATGTTCATAAATTGCTAAGGGGCTTATTAGAAGGTCGCAAAAGTATCATTTTTTGACAGCAGCCAATAAAAAGTAGGATGACATCAAAAGCAGATTGAGCAGCAGCGGAAAAACTTTGTACTTTTATAACCGGTTTCACAATTGTTCATCATACCCTTCCTTGCAATCATGAATTGGAAAAAACACATCTCCTCGCATCCGGATATTTGCCACGGCCAAGCTGTCATCAAAGGCACCCGCATCCCGGTTTCGGTCATCCTCGATAATTTGGCTGCCCATGTTTCAACAGAAGAAATCCTGAAAAGCTATCCTACGCTGGATTTGCAAGCTATTCAAGCGGCCATTGCCTATGCCGCTGAATTGGCAAAAGAACGCATTGTTGAACTTGCCGCCTGACCTATGCTTTTCAAAATTGACGAAAACTTGCCGCTTGAATTGGCTGAAATGCTGCAAGCCGGTGGGCACGATGCAGCTACTGTTCCCTCCCAAAATTTAGAAGGAAAGCCAGACCCGCTTATTTTCAAGGTTTGCAGTGAGGAACAGCGAATTCTTGTCACGCTCGACAAAGGGTTTTCCGACATTCGCCGCTATCCTCCCGGCACTCATCCCGGTTTCATCGTGCTGCGTTTGAAAAACCAGGATAAGTTCAGCATCATCGAAATCTTCAAGAAAGTCATCCCTCTTTTGCAAACGGAGCATTTGCCTGGCAATCTCTGGATAGTGGATGATTATCAAGTACGTATCAGAAGTTGACGTTTGCCGTGTTTACCTTTGCCCCATGCGCAAATTCGCCATCTCCGACATCCACGGCTGCATCTTCAGCCTTCAGGCGCTTTTGGATAAAATCGCCCTCAGTACCTCCGACGAGTTGTACCTGCTCGGCGATTACATTGACCGGGGGCCTGACTCGAAAGGAGTGATTGACCTGGTACTCAGCCTCCAAGCCAATGGCTACCGGGTGTACTGCCTGCGTGGCAACCACGAACAAATGCTGCTGGAATCTTTGAATGGCTGGAATACCTACTTCGACTGGATTGATAACTGGGGAGGGCAACAAACGATGGACAGCTTTGAGGCCCTCGTACCGAAAAAAATCCCCGCCCCTTATTGGGACTTTTTCAACGGCCTCGGCTATTTCTCAGAAGTGGACGGGTACATCCTCGTCCATGCCGGCCTGGATTTTTCCAGAGACAACCCTTTGCAACCCAATAAAGATATGCTCTACCTGCGCAACTGGTACGGCCAACTTGACCGCGAATGGCTCGATGGACGCATCATCGTACACGGGCATACGCCGGTCGCCAAACAGGAAGTGGAAGACATGCTCCGCAACCTCCACCGCCTTCCCGTCATTGACATTGACGGGGGCTGTTTTGCAAAACACCTGCCTGGCAAAGGCTACCTCTGCGCCTTCGACATGACCAACCGGGAGTTGTTTTTTCAAAAAAACTTAGACGACATGAGCGGGTACTGGAAAAGCAGGTGAAATCGTGTAGTTTTGTAAGACCAAACAACTTCTATGAGATGGCCAAAGACACTATTCACGATGCAGTTAAAAACGCACTTGAAAAAGAAGGCTGGTCTGTAACCGATGAACCAATGATGGTCCGCACAGGTGGCGTGGCACTCGATATGGACCTTGCAGTTGAAAAACTGATGCAGGCAGTAAAGGAAAATGAAAGGATAATTGTCGAGATAAAATCTTTCAAAGGGCCTTCACTGATTTATGAGTTCCATGCTGCGTTGGGACAATACATCAACTACCGGGGGGCCTTGTCGGATGAAAGTATTCAACTCGAAATATTTTTAGCCGTATCAGCAGGCACTTTTCGCAAATTTTCCAGGTCGGAGTTTTATTTGCGAAGGATGAAGGAAAACAATGTGAAGCTTGTCGTTGTCAATATCATTGAAGAAATCATTGTAGAATGGATAAAATAAATCGTTACAAGGAAATAATCAGGGGAGTATTTGAGGCTTATGCTCTCAGAAAGCCCATTAATTTGCCCGGCGTCCATCACCAACTCATCATGGATGAAAAAAGAAACCATTTTATTTTGATAGCAATGGGCTGGCAAGGCGAGGTGCAAATCCATGATTGGGTGTTTCACCTTGAAATAAAGGGCCGTAAAATCTTGGTCCACGAAGACACAACGGATGCTGCCATTTCACGAATACTACAGGAAAGAGGCATCCCGGAGGCAGATATAGTTCAGGCTTATGTCTCCGAATATGAAAGGGAAATACCCCATCCATCCAGCACTCAGTAGGGTGGGAATTCTCTTGCTCTTCCACTGTCAGTTCAAAATTGATACATTTCCAGGGCTGAACATTTTTCATTCGTCCCACAAGCTCAACATCGTCTGCGGCGCGCCTTCCACCGTCCAGAAACTTCCCGTAACAAAACGGTAATGCCGGTCCAACCCGGCGATTCCGGCCATATCTTCTTCTGAAAGTTGCAAATTGGAAGCCTCAAAATTAGACCTGAGCCTTTCCGGGTTTACTGATTTGGGAATGACGGCAGTTCCTCTGGCTATGCCCCATTGTATCATAACCTGGGCAGGCGGGCAGCCGTGTTTTTCAGCAATCCCTGCGATGACCGGATGCTCGAACATGTCGGGTTTAGCGGGTGCGCCGGGTGCGCGTGGATTGCCACGGGCGCCGAGTGGGGAGTAGGCAGTCAGGTGCATTTTTTCCTGTTTGCAAAATTCCAGCATGTCTTTTTGTTGGAGCAGGGGGTGCATTTCGATTTGGTTCAGTTCGGGGCGAAGGGTGGCGCGCGCTATCAGCTTTTCAAGTTTTTTGATGTTGAAATTGGCAACGCCGATGTGGCGGCACAGGGCTTTTTCGCAAACAGCTTCCATGCCTTCCCAGGTTTCTGAAACAGGAACCTCATCGAGGGTGTAAAAATCTTCCGCCCGAAAAGGGAGTTGCGCTTCTTCCTTGAGAACAACCGGCCAATGGATGAGGTACAAATCCAAATAATCCAGCCGCAAATCCCGGAGTGTTTTTTCAAGAGCGGGTTGTACCTGATGTTTGCGGTGTGCGGTGTTCCAAAGCTTGGAGGTGATCCAAAGTTCTGCTCTTTTGGCTTCCCCACTTTTCATGGCGTCGTGCAATGCGTCGCCGATTTCAGGTTCATTGCCATAAATAGCGGCGCAGTCGAAATGCCGGTAACCGATTTTGATGGCCTCCCGGATGGCATCGTACACTTCCCCTTTTTTTGAAAGCCAGGTGCCTAAACCCAGCATGGGCATGGCGTCTCCGTTGGTGAATGTGAGTTTCTTCATTGGGTGTTTGTAAATATTCAGGTTTAGAGGTTTAGGAGGTTTAGCCTAAATCTCCTAAACAATCACTGGTGTTTTAAAAGTATCCCCTTAAAAGGGCTGGTATTTTCGAGCGGCCGGGTTTTGAACCCGGCGGTTTCCCACTCAAACCGCCGGG
>SCUG01000495.1 GCA_004297645.1 Saprospiraceae bacterium
TAAACACATTACCAGCACTTTTGCGGTTGACTGCCAGTTTTTGAATGTCGGTATTTTCTACCGACATCCAAAAACTAAAACCCTCGCTAACCCGGCACTTTTGTTTGTTGATAACCGGGGCTGCTCAAATGGCTAAAGTCGAGTTTAGTTTGTCCCAGTTTATTCAATTTTAAACGCAAGGCTGTTCAACTCCCGCAGATTCTCCTCGCCGGTAGTGCCCGGCATCCTCGCCTTTACATTTTCAAAATAGTAAGTATCGCCGGGAGCAGCTTTTGCCACCAATGCTTTTGCACGGTCATTAAAGTTAGCCTGCCGGTTGAAAACTTCCACGGGGTCTTCTCTTTTGGATACGCAGACTATGCTGAATTCGGCGATTTCAATATTTGCCACCTCCTGATAATCGAAACAGATGCCCATGTTTAGGTTCAAACCTTTCGACTCTTTAAAGTCTTCCGCTTTGAGGTTGCCCCCTTCGAACCAGTTCAGCGATTTTGTATTGTCTAAAACGGCAAGAGGGTCGGGCAGCCGTTTTACCCTGAATTTCATGTCCTGCGGCTTCATGCCTTTTGCCGAAACAACCAAAATGGCATCTCCCGGTTTGCTGGCATGTACGATGTAATGGCCTTTCCCTTTGTCAATCAATTCAACATCCTTGCTGGTGACTGAGACTTTGCGGCTGGAAACTTCTTCCACCGCCACTGTGATCGGATTGTCCACTCCGATGTAAAAAACATTCATCTTGTCGGCGGCGGCGCTGACGGTTTTCTGGTCTGCTTCATTTGACCGGGTGAAGGCAAAAAAGCCCGCCAACAGGGCAATAAGAACGAGGTTAGAGAAAGAGAAAAAAGAACGACCTTTGGTGATTAAGCGTGTCATGGCTGAATTTTCTATTTGGTTAAACAATGCCTTCTTAACGGCAAAAATCACAAAAGGAACATGCGAAAAGCTATCAAATTCACCGCGCTGTTTATTTTACTGGCAATCATTGGTCTTACGCTTCGAACGCTCTGGTATGCCGGTTCTTTCAAATTGCTCCACCCTCATTCCAACGGAGAAATGATAATCATCCCCGGCATGGCCGGTGCTGAAGACATCACCATTGACCGCAGCGTGGGGAAGGCCCTCGTGTCGTCTTATGACAGGCGACAAGTCTTCGCCGGCGAAACGGTGAAGGGCGCCATTTACCTCCTCGATTTTCAGGCCCAGCCGCCCTCCTTTGTGGACCTCACTGCAGATTTTGACCAACCCGATTTCCGGCCACACGGCATTTCGCTTTTTGTGGATACGGCTGATAGCACCAAATGGGTATTTGCCATCAACCACCGGGAGAGCGGCAATTTTGTGGAGATTTTTCAATTCCTCGACACCGCGCTGGTGCATGTCGAATCGGTGGCCAGCGCCCTGTTCGTCAGCCCCAACGACTTGGCCGGGGTGGGCAAGCGCCAGTTTTATTTTACCAACGACCACGGCATCCGGGGCGGTGTTTCGCACTTCAAGGATTTTCTGCTCATTGGCACCGGGCAGCTTGGATATTACGATGGGGAAAAGGTCGGAATCTTAGACGATGGCCTGCGTTACGCCAACGGCGTCAACATCAGCGCCGATGGGAAATACCTTTTCGTGGCGCTCACTACCGATGGCTCCATCAATGTGTACGAGAGGGCGCCGTTCCGAAAGGTGAATGAGATAGATTGCGGAACGGGTGTTGACAACATTGAGTTGGATGAAAGCGGCAATTTATGGGTTGGGGCGCATCCAAAAATGCTCGCCTTCCTGGGTCACGCCAAAGACCCGGCGAAGCGTTCGCCTTCTCAAATCCTGAAAATATCTTTCACAGACCCGGCCGGAGCTGCAAAGGTGGAGGAGGTCTATCTCAGCGACGGCAACCCTTTTTCCGGTTCTTCCGTAGCGGCCGTTTTTCAAAACTACATTTTGATGGGGACGGTGTTCGAGGACGGTGTGCTGCTGGGAACGAAGAATTCTGAACGATGAATGATGGCTCTCCCAAGCCTTCATCATTCATCGTTCATCATTTGTCATTAAGTAACGTCGAAAAAATAACTTCTCAGGGTTGGTCTTGAGCGGGCGGGTTTTGAAACCCGCCGTTCTATTACTTTCTAAACCGGCGGGTTTCAAAACCCGCCCGCTCGAAAGTGAGAAGTTATTTTTTAATCATTGCTAAAAGTCAAAATCCAGCCGTACGGTCAGGTTCCGGGTGGGCTGCAATAGCCCGGGCCGGTTAGAATATTCGCGGTTGAAAAGATTATCAACCAAGAGGGAGGCTTTGGCATTTTCAGATACATCCCATGCTCCCCTGATATTCAATACCAGGTCGCCTTTTTTGTGATTTTGCCTGAAATCGCGAAGACCCGGCACCACGAGTGCTTCGAAAATCTCGTCAATATTTTCCATGAAACTATTGTAAAGCACTGCAACACCGAGGCTTCCTTTCCTCAGTTTCGATTCCACATCTAATTTGAAATTGTGCTTGTAGCGGTACTTCAGAATGTTGTGGCAGGTGGAGAGGTCGTGGCAAACGGAGGAGTTGATGTAGTTTTTGTATGCCTCGGTTTTTTTAAAGGCCTCCGAGCCGTATTTGATAGAATCTATCGAAGCAAATTGCTGGAATTTCGGGTCAATGTAAGTATAGCCCACCAGCATGCTGGTTTCCATGCCGAACAACTCGCCTCTGCCCGTAATACTTGCTTCATAGCCTTTGATGCGGGTATCACCCACGTTTTGCGACTGGAAGCCGGTTTTGAAAATGTCCACGAAGAGGAATTCCATCATATCCTGGTATTCCGATAAAAAAGTGGCCACGTCGAGGAAGGCGTTGAATTCGCTGATCTGAAAACCTTTGCGCAATCCGAGTTCTGCCGTCCAGCCGGTTTCGGAGGTCAGGTTGAAATTGGGGCTGATGGGCACCCCTCCGAAATAAGTGAAGATAAACTTCTCAGCGATGGTAGGGAAGCGGTAGCCCTGCCCAAAGGAAGCCCGAAGGAAAGTAGTGGGCGAAAGTTGGTAGCTCGCGCCAATTCGAAATACGGGTTTAGACTCTTTTATTTCGCCATTTGGGACGATACCGGTGAAGTTCGTGACACCATCGCCTTCCGGATCATATGAGATGGTGTCTGGCGTGAGGATGAGATTGTGCTCAAAGCGAAAACCACCGGATAGGTTGAGTTTATCGAAAATGCGCTTTTCAAACTGCACATACCCGGCGAGGTTGCGGGAGGTAAAAGTGGTGTCGCCATAAAGTGGTGCCCGTACCCGCGTACCGTTATAGACAAAACCGGCGGTGGCCACGAGGCCAATTTTTTCCATATTGCGCTGAAACTGATACTCGCCATAATACACCTGCGAAATGTTCGACTGGTCGGCTTCGGAGGTACCCGTGTTGTTGTCCACGTTGAAAAAACGGCCCATGATTTTATGCCGGTTGCCGGTGGGGTCGTAATACGTGAGGTAGGGGTCTATATTGTAACGGAAGCTGGACGATTTCGATACTGCTGCGCCGGGCCGGTATATCAGGCTGTCGGTGCCGCCCCAGAAAAAGAAGCTGCTGCCGTTGGCTTTGTTGAAATTGCTGTTCAAGCCCACCGACAAGCGGTCGGTGATGCGGTAGCGGGCATTGACGTTCCACCGGCCCCGCCGCGAAAAAGTGCTGTCGTTCACACTGCTGTTGCGGTAGTAATACCCGCCGAGGATGAGGTCGAGTCTTCCAATTTTCCTTTTGTGCGAAGCACTGATTCCGGTGGTGTAAGGCTGTGAGTCCCACCACTTGGCGGCTTCGTTTTTAGGGTTCATAAACGCCGTGTAAAATGGGGCGATTTTGGTCTGCGGTTTCGATTTGGCGTAGGCCGTCCGCACGTTGATGATGCCATTCAGCGCCGAGGAGCCGTACAGGGCCGAGGCGGCGCCTTTCACCACCTCCACCTGTTCGATGTTTTCGAGGGGCACGTCTTCCCATTGCGGGTAGCCGGCGTCAGCCTGATAGATGGGGATGTCGTCCACGAGCAGTAATACCCGGCTGCCGGCGCCATAGGAAAAGCCCGACCCACCGCGGATGTTGGCCTGGTCGCCGATGAGGTTTACACCGGGTACCTTGTCGAGTAAGCCGCTGAGAGAGGTTTGATTGGTGCTTTGAATCAAGGCAGGTTTTATCACGTCGAGCGAGACGGTAACTTCGCCGAGGGCACGTTCGTGTTTCCCGCTCGTCACGGTGGCGGTTTGTAAAATATTGGAACTTTCGGAAAGGACGAAATCGAGAATTAGTGTTTCACCGGCGCCAAGGGTCACCTGTTTTTTTTGCGTTTCAAAACCGACGTAGCTCACGGCGATTTCATAGGTGCCGGCCTGTAATATTTGTTCAAAAGAACCGTCGAGGTCGGTGATGGTGCCATCAGTACCCGTCTGTACGGTGGCCGAAATCAGCGGAGAATTGGTGCCAGCCTCGGTGACCTTGCCTTTCAAAGTAGCTGATTGTGCGAAGATGCCGGAACAGGCTACACAAAACATAGCCAGAAGGGTAGCGGCAAATTTGTTCATAAATTCATGTGTTTGGTGAAAAGTCCTGTAAATCTAAAAAATCGTTTGCTATTTTCGGGTATCGTTCTCAGGTGCTGGTGGGTGTCAATGGCCCGGAATTGAGAAATCAAAGCGGGGTATTTCACAAGTGGAAAAGTGCGTTCAAGCGGTTGCAAATGTAGGCGATAGATTTGTTAAAAATGCCTTGTGGACGAACAAAGGCTTAATTAAGATGTGTTATGACCCCCGTAATGCCCCTTAAAATTTGCAGATTTGCCGGTGGAAAAGTGACGGCAAGGCTTTTCCTACGGTTCAATAAATCACCCTTGCTTTTTTTCATCCATTAACTCAATTGTTGCTATGAAGAAATTTTTGCTTACCCTACTGTCACTGTCCTTCCTCGTGCTTGCTTCTGCACAGGATTGTCAGCCCAATGAAATTTATGCTGATTCCACCAACGGAGTTTATCCGTTGCCTTATGATTCCATCGCATCGCCAAACGGGGGCATTTCAGAGTGTGCCATTATTGGCCAGACTTATGATTTCGTTTTCACCGTAGTTGTGGGCGATACTTTCAAGTTTGGAGCATTCGCTTTCCCACTTGACTCTATTCGGGTAACTGGAGTTAGCGGCTTGCCTGTTGGTTTGAACTATGCATGCAACCCTACTACATGCAGCTTCTCTTCGAATACTTTGAACTGCGCAGCCATCTATGGAACAGCAACAGCGGCCAATGCTCCCGGCAATTACGACCTGACTATCGAAGGCGAAGCCTTTATCAACGGCTCACCACTGCCGTTTCCGCTCACGTTTCCAGATCCGAATATTTTGCCTGGCAAATACACTTTGAAACTGTTGCCAGACGATGGCACCCCTTGCAGCACCACTGATGTACGCGAATCATTAGCGGGACAAGTCGCTATTATCACGCAGCCTAACCCGTCGGCAGGCTTAGTACAAATTGAGGTTTCATCCCAATTGTTCGGAAAGTTCAGTTTCAAGGTAGTAGATTTGCCAGGTCAGCCGGTTTACAATTCAACAGTGGAATTGACGGAGGGCCGGAATCATTTCGATTTCGATGGCAGCCAGCTTGCTAATGGCATGTACATCCTCATTTTGGAAGGTGAAGCAGGCAGGCTCTCTCATAAGTTCACGATCCAACACTAAGTAACGTGTTCGAAATAAGATGTTCTTTTTGAGGCCGCCTCCGGAGGCCTCAAAAAGAACAAGGGTGTGTTTTTTCGGCGGCGAAGCCGCCGAAAAAACACACATCTTATTTTGCGCACGTTACTAAGGAGAATATTCATTGTTTTTCTAACAAACCTATGTACAAACGCTTGGCGCCCCGCCGGGCGTTTTTTTTAGTGGCATTTTCAAAATCCCCGTAGGATAGCCAGGCGAAAATTCGAGGCAGGGAGCTAACTTTTTCATTTCGGGATGGTCATTTATTCCAACGGCAGCCCTGATGTCGCTGATAATTGCTGAGCCGGAGGTTAGAGATTTCCGGCCTCATTGCGCTCTGCAATTAGTTGGTGGTGGCTGCCCTGCCGTTCGTCGAACGAGGGTGGAATATCTGCTAACATGATGCGTTATTATGGTATTTTTGCCCGTTTTAAAATTTCTTTCAAAAAAAATTCAAACAAGACATGAAGTTAAAATCATTGCTCCTTGCATGTTCCTTGAGCCTGCCAATGGCTGGCCTATTTAGTCAGACCTCCGTTCCGGATAACTGGCAGCTTCTGGATAATTCTGCGGACGGTTTTATGGGTGTCAGTGCCAATAAACTATATGATTCCCTGCCAAAAGACAAGAAAGCCGAAACCGTCGTTGTCGCCGTCATAGACGGCGGGGTGGACTATGAACACGAAGACCTGAAAGATGTGATGTGGAAGAACCCCGGGGAAATTGCCGGCAACGGCATAGACGACGACCACAATGGCTATGTGGACGACGTGTACGGATGGAATTTTATCGGAGGTAAGGATGGCCAAAATGTCCATCACGACCAACTGGAAATTACCAGGCTTGTGGTGAAATACCAAGAGCAGTACAAAAATGTGGACCCCGCCAAACTTTCCAAGAAGGAAAAGAAGGCCTACGACCACTATAAGGAATTGGAAAAAACCGTGAAGGATGAACAGCACAAAGCCGAAAACAACGTGGCCATGTACACCGGTATTCTCGAATCGGTGAACAGCGTGGTGGAGGCCATTGGCAAAGAGGAACCTACGGCGGAAGACCTCCAGAATTACGAAACCGAGAACCCGGCGCTATTACAGGCTTCTAAAATTCTCAGCTCCATGATTTCCGATGGCGCTACCATTGCCGAAGTCCGCGAGCAAATTCAGGGCGGGGTTGATTATTTTGGCGGCCAGGCTGAATACAATTACAACACTGAACTGAGCGTGCGCTCCCTTGTTGGTGACAATTATGCCGACTCTTATGAGCGCAATTATGGCAACAATGATGTGAAAGGCCCCGATGCCAGCCACGGCACCCATGTGGCGGGCATCATCGCTGCCAAACGGGGAAATGATGTGGGCATGGACGGCATCGCTGACCATGTGAAAATCATGGCCGTGCGTTGTGTCCCCGATGGCGACGAACGCGATAAAGATGTGGCCAATGCCATCATCTATGCCGTGGACAATGGCGCTTCGGTCATCAATATGAGCTTTGGAAAGGGCTATGCCTGGGACAAAACAGCCGTGGATAAAGCTGTGAAGTACGCCAAAAAACACGACGTGCTTTTGGTGCATGCCGCTGGTAACTCCAGCCAGGACAATGACAATACCGACAATTTCCCGAATGACCAATACGCCAAGCACGGACTCTTTGGAGCCAAAAAGGCTAAGAATTGGGTAGAAGTCGGTGCCCTCTCATGGAAAGGCGGGGAAGATGCTGCCGCCTCTTTTTCCAATTATGGAAAAGAGAATGTGGACCTTTTTGCTCCGGGTTTGGACATTTATTCTACCATCCCCGGCAATGGATATGCTAAGTTCAGCGGCACCAGCATGGCCTCTCCGGTGGTGGCGGGTGTAGCAGCGCTCATTCGCTCCTACTATCCCAACCTCACCGCTGAACAGGTCAAAGATGTGATGATGAGTTCGACCGTCCGCGCCAAAGACGTCGTAAACGTGAAAAAACCAGGTAGCGACGGGGAATTGGTGCCTTTCACCGACCTGAGTATCACGGGCGGCGTTGTCAACGTGTACGAAGCCATGAAAAAGGCAGGTACCATCAAGGGGAAAAAGAAATCTTCGAAGAACGGCCACGACGGCGGAGGAATCAACGGCAAAGATGGCAAAAAAGGAAGGGCTTAATACTTCCGGATTCGAGTGATGGGGCTTCTCACAAGAGGCCCCATCCCTCCATTTTTGATGTTACCGGACGATGACGCTTATTACATAATCTCCGCCCAATTCCCTATTCATCATTTCTTGAATCTTTTCTTTTTCATAGCTCAACTCCTGCCTGAGCGGTGCCGAAGTCAATGTGATAAAAAGCTTTCCCTGCCGAAGTTTTATATCCTTCGTATAATTGTTGATGGTGGTTCCCATGCGAGTATTCCAGACTTGGCGGATTTTGGTCTCGTGCAGTTTTTCCTTCCATTTCATAGAATCCACCATGCCTTTGAGTACTTCCTTCAGACTGTGTTCATTTTCCATGTAAATCTGGTTATGATGAATGATGAAGTCCTGTTTTTTTTTTGGGGGGGGTAAAAAAGCTCATCAGGTAGTGCCGGCCATGTTACCTCTA
>SCUG01000496.1 GCA_004297645.1 Saprospiraceae bacterium
ATTATGAGCCGGTATTTTTTTCGTACCCGCGGGTGGAAGCCATCGGCCGGCTGGTAGAATTGGTGAAAAAGGGAGCGCCCGAATATGATATTACCACGAGCGACGGCATCGGGCACCGGGTTTGGCTGGTAAAGGATGGGGAAATGAATGACACCATCACACGGATTTTTGAGGAGCAAGTGCCCAAGCTTTACGTGGCCGATGGTCATCACCGCACCGCTGCCGGGGCTTTCACCGGGCAGGAATTGGTGAAGGCGAGAAAGGGCACACTTAACGATGGGAAGCCCGGCAATTATTTCCTCGCCGTTCTGTTTCCGGACGACCAATTGGAAATTCTCGATTACAACCGGGTGGTAAAAGACCTCAACGGATTTTCTGAAAAGGAATTTCTGGAGCGCCTCTCCGAAAATTTTATTGTGGAGCAAAAAAACGCACAGTTCCGGCCCGGAGCCATTCATACCTTCGGCATGTACCTCGGCCAAAAATGGTATCGGCTTACCGCCAAACCCGGCACTTACGACGACAGCCCCACCGGGCAACTCGATGTGACCATCTTAACCCAAAAGGTGCTGGAACCCTTGCTGAGCATCACCGATGTCCGCACAGATAAACGGATTGATTTCGTTGGCGGAATCAGGGGCCTCGAAGAGTTGGAGCGCCGCGTGAATAGTGGCGAAATGAAAGTGGCGTTTGCCTTGCATCCTGTGAGTATGCACCAGATCATCACTATTGCGGATGCGGGGCTGACCATGCCACCTAAAGTCACCTGGTTTGAGCCAAAACTTGCCAGCGGCCTATTCGTTTATAGCCTCGACGATAACTAAGAGAGGCCACCATTTGATGTTGGCCCCTCCCATTTTTCATTTCATTCCAAAATGGTAAAGGTGGTGCGCCGGTTGAGTTGGTGCTCGTCTTCGGTGCAATGAGAGCAAACACAATCCACCTTGGGTACCCTTTCTCCATATCCTTTTGCAATGAGCCTGTCAACAGAAACGCCTTTTAAAATGAGGTAATCTACGGCCGATTGTGCTCTCTTTTGGCTCAGGTCTTCGTTGTAGCCGTCATTCCCACGGCAGTCTGTATGCGAGGCAAGCTGGATGCGGATGCCGGGGTTGAGTTCCAGGTTGCGGGCGAGCTGGTCGAGGGTGGGCTGGGCATCGGCCCTGATGTCCCATTTGTCGAAGTCGTAATAAATATCTTCGAGCACGATTTCCTTGTTTAGGTAAATCTTGTCGAGCACGATTTCCACTTCAAAAGTTTGAACCGGGTTATCAGGGTCTTTGCCAATACCTACGGTTGAAAAGCTGGTTTCGCCTTTCAGAAAACCCTCTTTGGCAGCCTGGATGTTGTAAACTGAATTTTCTTCGAGTTCAAAAGTGAAAAAGCCATCGTCACCTACCGTGAAAGTCTTGGTTTTTTTACCAAAATAAACCTTGACCTCGGAGCCTGGGAGGGGCTTTCGACCGAGGAGTTTGCTGCCGGGGTCGCCTTCCTGCGAGAATATTTTTTCCAAAACATAGCCATCCAGAATCATCTTATAAGCAGCTAACGGCGGCTCAGGTTTGGGCGGTTTTGGAGGAGGCAGGCGTTTTTCAAACCGGTAGATATCGTCGTTGCCAATGCCGTTGGGGCGGTTGGAAGTGAAGTATCCGGTTTGCAACACACCCGCCGGTTTTTTGGCACCGTAGTTCACCACGAATCCAAAATCGTCGGAGCCGGAGTTGACCGGCGGTTTCAGATTTTTCACCGGGGCCCATGCGCCGTCGGGCAGTCGCCAGGTTTTGAAAATATCCAGCCCGCCCATGCCGGGGTGCCAATCGGAGGAAAAATACAGGGTGTCGCCATCAATGGAAGGGAATTTTTCGTTGCCGGTGGTGTTGATGGTACGGCCCATGAGCTTGGGATCACCCCAACCTTCAGCGGTGCGCTGGCAGTACCAGATGTCATATCCGCCCCACCCGTTTTTGGAGTTGCACGAAAAATAGAGCGTTTGGCCGCCGGCCGACAATGCCGGGTGGCCATAATTGACGCCATTTTCAACAAAAGGGAGGGCCACCGGCACCGACCAGCCTCCGCCGGAGCGCTGGCTGTACATGAGCGAACAGTAATAATCTTCTTTTTTATCGCCGAAACAACGGGTGAAGTACATCTCGGTAAAATCGCCGTTGAACGCAGCGGTACCTTCGTTGCCAGGGGTATTTATGGAGTTGTCGAAGGGATCCACGATGTCTGTGTTAAGGTCGGCCACAAAGAGGTCGGAAAAGTCGTTGCCCGTCCAGTGATAGGTAGCTTCCCCTGCTGCGGCGTTGCGGTCGGAGGTAAAAACGAGTTGGCCGTTTTCATACAGAGCGGGAGCGTAGTCGGCGTTGCGGCTGTTGAAATCAACGGGACGGACAGTGTATTCCCCGGGCTTTTCGTCCACCCAGCCTTGGGCTATTTTGCAGGCGGCTATTTCCCGCCTGTACTCATAGGGGCTGCCGATTTCGATGCCCAGTTCTTTAAAGGTGGTCATAGCTTCGTCGTATTCACCGGCGGCTTTGAGCGAAAAGGCGTACTCCCTCAGGGCGTCCACGCCGTAGTTGTTGTCATAAGCTATCTTGTACCAGGGCGAAGCTGAGGTAGGATTATTCATCATCCGGTACGATTCACCGATGAGGAAGGCGCGTTGACCTTTGGCAATGCTGCTTTTTTCCTTTTTGAATTCTTTTTGAAGGAGTGCGGCGGCTACGGCGTATTGCTTCCGCTCAAAGGCGAAGTTGCCATCTTTGACCTTTTGGGTGTAAGTGCAGGAGGCGAGCAAAGCAATGGCGGTCAGGAGAAAAAATGGTTTCATTTTTTTGAATTTCACTGCGTAAATTTTTTGCATAAAAATACCGTGATGAAAACGGTGGCGATAAATCTTTGTTGCTGCCACTCGATGGCTGACGCCAATTTTTAGCTGTGAAATATTTGTGCGCTCTGCCTTTTGCCGTACCTTTCGCAAACGAAACCGTGAATCAACCAATTTTTGAGCTATGAGAAATTCCGTACTTCTTTCCTCCGACCTCCAATCCGTTATTTTAGTAGACACCAAACAGAATGAACAGCGCCTGGCTATAGGTAAAAGAGGCGTATTACTTTCCGTACTCGGCACCGATATATGCGCATCAGAAGTTCCTGCCGAATTGGACGGCTACCTCCGCAACCTGCTGAAGCAAAAGGACCCTTTTTACGAGTTTGAAGTGGCCGGAGCAGAAAGCAGCCAACTCTGCATCACCTACAATGATGTAAACAACACTGTGTTTATCATCGGCATCACCGACATTGACGTGGGTTTTGCCGGGCCTACCCAAGTGCCCGATGCCAGCACCTCAGTTTTCGCCGTACGTCTAAAAGCTAACCCCGCCATTGGCCTCACCTCGCCCAATGCCATCCTGGTACGGCTGGAGGGGGGTATCGGTACTCAAAAGTATATCCGATTTTATCACCTGCCAGTGGATTGAGTTACGGGATTTTTGTGGTTTTCAACCCAGATTAACAGCTCTGCCAGACCCAGAGGAGTTTTGGCTTCCCGCTGAGGTTTCGCCTGGTGCAGGAATATTTCAAAATCTTCAAAAGCGCGTTTCACCTCATTCACCAGGGCGTTAATAATCCTTTTTAAATAGGTGTTGAGCGCTACACTTTCGAAAGCAGCTTTGGGCAACCCAACAGATTTAAAATACCTATTCGCGGCTTTCATAGCAGCCTCAGTGCGGTCTATGTCGCCGTTTTCAAAATTAGCGATGATGGCATATAGGCGCACGATGCGTTGGATGTCCTCCCGTCCTGCTGCCTTGAGGTTTTTAATAATGTGGTTGGCCCAAAAGAGGCAGTTGGCGTAGTCGTGCACCAGAAAATATACGGTGACGATGTTTCCCGTCAGCACCATGGATTTGCGTAAGCCAAACTTATTCAGCCCGGCGATTATTTCTGGTAATGTTTGGTGTGCCTTCTCAAATTCATTGTGGTTGAGCAAGTGCAACAAGTTAGAAATGGATAGTTTTAGAAAAATGATTTTCTGGTTGTGGTAGCTTTTGCCCGACTTTTCCTGTTTCAATTTATCCAGCCATTGCTGCGTCAAAGCCGCATGTTTTTCCGAATTGTACATGGTGTTCAAGAGGTTAGACACATTGATAATGTACCGGTGAAATTCCTCGTCCTTTAATGCAGGGTAAGAATCCCACCACTTCACGGCTTTAAGCGAGTAATCGTAAACCTTGTCGAGGTCCCCCAACAAGTTGTAGTACACCGCGTTGCAGAGATAATACCGGCGAATGGCCTGTGGAGTACTAGGCCTGTTTTCTTCAATCAAAAGTTCAAGGGGTAACCTTTTTTTCAATGTCTTCATGGCGTCGGCGTCTTTAGGATTAAAATCTTGGAACACCTCGAGCAGCAGGCGGTAGT
>SCUG01000044.1 GCA_004297645.1 Saprospiraceae bacterium
TTTAGGGTGTTGCTGGATTCGAGAAAAGTCAATTTTTGCCTTTTCTGTCTTGATACCAATTTCAAGGTGTTTATCAAGGATTCTGACGTTGACATTCAACCCGGCCTCTGTGCTTGTTTTTTCAATAAGTTCTGTGACAATTTTGTAATCAGAAAAGACAACGCCCTGTATGGCATGATGGACATGGGCAAAAAGACGGTGTTCACAATCGGGTTCCATTTGAAGGCGTAGGGCGCGGGTAATGGCATATCAAAATATCCTTCCCGATGGTGGCTGCGAGCTTCAGCATCTGCTCCTTGAAGGCATGGTGCCGCCAGTAACTGTTGGCCCCTCCTGCATCACAGAACAGGAGGATGACCCGTGCAGCGGGATAGTTGTGAATACCAAAATTGTCCCACTACCACAGAAAGTTTTCGGCAACAAAAGCGGCTGTTTCGTGGCTGTTGCCGATGGTGATGAAGCCCTCGTTGCGCTGCATGTCGCAAATACCGTGGGGAATGACTGCCCGAGGAAAGGTGCTCATAATCATGGTTGTAAACTTCCACCTGCCCCTGCACGTAGCACTTCCCTGCCCGGTAAAGGTTGCCCAAACGTTCTTTTTTCTGATGACAAGGCGGTAAAACAGGCGCATAGTGGGGCTACGCAACTGTTTTGCCAACGAAGTCATCGGGAAAAAGACGCCGCTCAAAGTGATAGGTTATTATTCACTCGTTCCGAACTTCAAAGGTTAGATACTAATTGGGCTGTCCACACTCATTGCGAACGTCAGGCTGAAAATAACCTGGAATTGCATGTCCCGTGCAGCATAAGTGCCGGTGGGCAGGTTCTTGCCCTGTTTTCGGTACTTGAAACCCATCAAGCGCAGTTTGTTCCTGACCTGGTTGTTGCTGATTGGGATGCCGTGTTCTTCCTTGAAAAGCCTGGCGAACTCCTTCGGCTTCAAGTGCGTCCAATGTGCTGTAAAATCTCAAACTCAAAATTTAATAGCTCCTTCCTGATTAATGGGTGAATAGTAAAGCTCGTGTTCTATATTAGCATTTCTGTAAATACGCTCCATCTGCTCTCCCACCTCTTCAGCTACGAGACTGTTGGCGCTCAGGGCAAAAATGGATGGCCCCGCCCCGGAAATGCTGCACCCCAACGCACCCGCTTTAAGTACCGCCTCCTTTACCTCCCGGAAATAGGGAATCAGCCCGGCACGCTGCGGTTCGATGATGACATCCTGCAAAGAGCGGCCAATGAGGCCAATGTCGGAGTTGTACATACCAATGATAAAGGCTCCGAGGTTGGCACTTTGCTGAATGAATTTCTTGAGCGGTACGGTATCGCTGAGGATGTTGTGCGCGTCTTTGGTCAAAATCTCCACGTGCGGATGCACGACCGTGGCGTATATTCCCCGCGGAGTGGGCAAACGGTGGAAATCCAGCGTTTCATTGTCACGAATAAGCACCATCCCCCCCATCATTGACGGGGCAACATTCTCAGCGTGGATGTCACCTGATGCCAGCTTTTCTCCTTCTAAAGCAAAAGGCAAAAGCTCTCTTTTTTCCAGAGGCCTTTTGAGTAGTTCATTAATAGCCATCACTCCGGCCACAGCACTTGCTGCACTACTGCCAAGCCCGCTTCCGATGGGCAGTTTTTTGTGAATTTCCAATTCGATGCCACGCCTTTCCTCTCCCAAATGCCGCAGTAGTTGGAGCGCTGCAAAACCGGCCGTGTTTTTTTCCAGCTCATAAGACAGGCTACCTTTGACACCCGTAATCCGGGTAATGCGTAGGCCAGGCTTGTCGGAGAACCGGACTATTATTTCATCGCCAGGTTTTTCCAATGCAAAGCCCATAATGTCGAATCCGACAGCGACATTTCCGACGGAAGCGGGCGCAAATACTTTAATTCCTGAGTTCATAAGTAACCAACACAAATTATTCGATACTTTAAAACCTATAGTGGCGAAGCCACAACCAAACATAAAACTTGTTTTTTAAACCAATAGGCACATAGTCCACATAGGTTTTAAAAATTTTTTTCAAAAATTTTTA
>SCUG01000497.1 GCA_004297645.1 Saprospiraceae bacterium
CGCTGATTCTTATGATTTTTTATGAAATAAAAAATCAGGAACAGCGTGAAATCATAAAGAACCAGCGTCTTTCAGCGTCAAAAAAACCGTTTGGAATTTTTCTCTTAACACCCCTAATTGAGAATTGAGAATGATGAACGAGTATTCAGGCAAACGGGGTTCAAAGCCCGATGTTCCTTTTGCGGCAGGAGTAATTTGGAGGTTTAGAAGATTTAGGGCTAAACCTTCTAAACCTTCTCAACCTCAATACAGCAAATGCCTGATTTCGGCTTTCCCGCCTTCCGTTGCCAGGATGACGAACAAGTTTTCATAGGTTGCTTCGGGCACCCGCAATTTCGGGTTGCCGGATAGCTGGGCCAGGATGGCGGAAGCAGTTTCAGGCTGCACCACCACCAACACTCGCCTTCCCTTAAATTCCTGGATGATGCTGCTCATCATTATTCCGGAGGTTTCGGCCTTGAAGAAATTGAGTTCACATTCGTTGGCCTGGGCCGTTATGTTGGCGGTTTGCATGGAGCCGTTGTCCTTGTCGGAGTAGGCTTGCAAAATGCCGGTATGCTGAAACACGGTGGCTAAGTGGCCTGCCCATGCGAGGCCGGTTTCTGTCAGCGCTGTTTTCCCTTCCATTTTTTCAGCACCCACCGTCAGGTAAATGGTAGTCGTGTCGGAGCCGATGACCGGCAGCGTGATGACGGTCTGGTTGTCGAGTTCGATGTAGTCCGGCGTGACTTTTACGATTTTGCCCTCCGCTTTATCGGTGGTGAGCATTTCCGGTGTGCTCTCTTCGATGGCGGCCTGTTGGGCGGCTTGCCTGACATCTCCCGATGCGGCGGTGTGGTTTTGGCAGGCGGCAAAACTGGCTGCCAGGAAAAGGAATAAGGTAGTTTCAAGGATTCTGGTCATGATATTTTGCGTTTATTTTTTTTGTAAAAATGGCTCGCGTGGCGCTGGACATTATTTCGTTTTCCCCGCCAATTCCTTTGCCGGGTTCATCACATCCACTTCGTGCTGATTTTTCAAAATATCGTCCAACTTTTCCCGCTCGCGGATGAGGTAGTCATTGCCCTTATAAACCATCACCTCGGCAGGGCGGCAGCGGGAGTTGTAGTTGGAGGCCATGGCGAAACCATAAGCTCCCGCATTGAAAAAACAGAGGGTGTCGCCTTCGTGTACCTCAGCTATCTTGCGGTTGTTAGCAAAGGTATCAGTCTCGCAAATATAGCCTACCACGGTGTAAATTCTCGGCTTGCCATCAGGGTGGCTGAGGTTTTCCACGCGGTGAAAAGCATTGTAAAACATGGGGCGGATGAAGTGATTGAGGCCCGTGTCTAATCCTGCGAATAAGGTGGAAGGGGTTGGTTTCACCACGTTCACGCGGGCGAGGAAATACCCGGCCTGACTCAACAGAAACTTGCCTGGCTCGAACACTAATTTCAACTCCTTACCGTATTCGCGGCAAAACTCATTGAAGCGCCCCGAGAGCCGCTGTCCGAAATCTTCGATATCCGTTTCTATGTCGTTGAATTTATACGGCACCTTGAACCCGCTGCCAAAGTCAATATAGTCCAGATGGTCGAAATTCGTAGCCACATTGAGCAGAATTTCGGCGGCTTGCAGGAACACCTCCGAGTCGAGAATGTCGGAGCCTGTGTGCATGTGCAGCCCGTCAATAGTCAGACCGGTGGTCTCCACCACTTTCAGCACGTGAGGCAGTTGATGGATGGAAATGCCGAATTTGCTGTCGATGTGGCCGGTGGAAATTTTGCTGTTTCCTCCCGCCATGATGTGGGGATTGATGCGTATGCCCACCGGCACTTTTGCGAAAGCGTCCCCGAATTGTTCGAGGATGGAAATGCTGTCTATGTTGATGCGGACGCCCATCCTCACGGCTAATGCTATCTCGTCCATTGCTACGCAATTCGGTGTGAAGGTGATGTCTTTTGCCTGGTAGCCAACATGCAGGCCGAGCCGCACCTCGTTGATGGACACGGCATCGAGGCCGGCACCGAGGTTTTTCAGCAGCTTCATGATGCTGATGTTGGCGTTGGCCTTGCAGGCATAGTTTATCTTAAAACGGGGTACCGGAAAAGCTGAATCCATCCGTTTGTACTGACGCTCGATAATGGCAGCGTCATAAACATACAACGGGCTGCCATAATATTCAACGAGTTCCAATGGGTCAACGCCACCAGAAAGCAGGTATCGGTTGTTGTCGAGCGTCATGCCTGTTATCTTTATGGATGAATGAAAAATTGGCAATCTGGATGGACGGCCTTCCTGCGAAGCCCTGCCGCCGGGTTGCAATTTAAGCCGGCAAAGATAGGTTTTTCCAGTTCTCAGGCAGAGGCAAGTAATTTTTTTTGCCTTGCTGAGAACACCAAAAGCCCTATCCCCCGCATCTGTTTGGGTGTTATTCAACCCGGTTCGCCAAGATTCTGTTCCTTTACGTTGAGAAACAACGCCTAAAGTAACCAGCTTCAACGTGACAGAAAAAGACCTCATAACGGCTTGCAAAAAACAAGAACGGGCGGCCCAAAAGCTGCTCTTCGAACGGTTTGCGCCCCTGATGCTGGGGGTGTGCAGGCGTTATGTGAAAGTGCCGGAAGACGCCGAAGATGTCATGGTGGCGGGGTTTTACAAGGTGCTTTCTAAAATTGACAGTTTCACTGGCGACGGCAGTTTCGAGGGTTGGATACGGCGCATCATGATTAACGAATCACTGATGCTTCTGCGAAATAATCAGCGTATTAAGTACACCGAAGAAATCAATCCAAACCTCGATGCCACCGAGGAACCTACCATCGTGGACGAGCTGAGCGCCGGGGCCATCCTCGCCCTGCTCGATGAACTGCCCCCCGGCTATCGCACGGTCTTCAACCTGTACGTGGTGGAGGGTTACAAACACCGCGAAATTGCACAGGCATTGGGCATCAGCATCAACACCTCCAAGTCGCAGTTGATTTTGGCAAAAAACAGAATGGCGGAGTTGGTGAAGAAACGGTTGGGCGTGCGGTGTGATTGAAATTGTGGCTCATGAAGGTTGGGCGTGAAAGCCAAGGGAGGATTGGGGCACAGCCTCCCAAAGTCACTCTCTCACGAAGAGCCGGAATGGGCAGATTCGAAAAGAACAAGACAACCTGTATTAGTAGTCCAAAAAGTGAGAATCATGAAAATAGGAAAAGACATACCTACCCTTTTCCGGGAAGGAGCACAAGGCTTGAAAGTGCAGCCCTCGCCCCATGCCTGGCACAAGCTGGAGCGACAGCTCGACAAAGACTCAGCCGCTGGCCGCGTCGTACTGATGCGCTGGGTCATGGCGGTGGCCGCCATGTTCGTGCTTTCCTTCGGTTTGTATTGGTGGAGCGGCGGCGTACAATCCGGTATGGTGTCATTATTGAAAAGCCCACCCCCCGATTTGATGGAGGAATTAACGGGCGCCTACAGTTGTGAGCCGTATTGCCTGATGCTGAAATCCCGGCAGGAGTTGCCGGCTTATTACGCCTTGCCAGCCCAAAAATCGTGGTGACAGGCCTCGCTCATTCGTAAAAATCTGCCCTTGTCGTCCCGGCAAGTTCCACCAGAAAATCCGCCGTTTTGGCTATCACCGCTTTCAGGTACCTTTCCCCTTTTTCTGCGGTGGCCTCCTTCGGGTTGCCCACTCCCGTGTCTGCCGACACAGCCGTCCATTGGCGCTGCGCGCTGACCCAGCCGCCGCGCATGGCGGCGAATTTCCATTTTTTGGCGTAGCCATCGCCGGCTTGCGACAGGTCTGCCACCAAATCGGGCCGGATGTGAAGCATGGCGCTCGTCTCCATTTCATCGGCGTGGTCGCCCTCGAGGTGGGTGAAATAGCCCTCTTTCGGCTCGGTCTTGAACCAGTTGAGGGCACAGACGAAAAGCTGTGGAAAGTGGATGGACAGTTCCCGAACCATCATTTTGAAATCGTTGCCGCCATGCCCGTTGAGTAAGACGAGCTTCGCAACGCCTGCCCGCACGAGCACGTCGCAAAGGTCCTTCAAAATGGCCAACTGGGTGCTGGGCAGGATGTTCATGCACAGCTTGATGTCGATTTGGCCGGTCTGCACACCGTAAGGGATGCCGGGCAACACGAGCACCTTAGCCCCGCGCTCCCAGGCCTGCCGGGCGGCAGGTTCAGCGATGGCGTCATTTTGAAAATTGTCGGTGGCATAAGGCAGGTGGTAGTTGTGTGCCTCAGTGGCGCCCCACGGCAGAATGGCCACTTCGTAACTCGTTTCTTTGACCGTTTTCCAGGTCGTTTCAGCCAATATGTAAGGTCGTGGTTGGTACATAATATTCAAATTATTTCGGCGGGGCCGATGCGAAGAAAGGATTCTTTTTTGATGGTTGTGATGATTTGCTGCAATTCCACTTTGGTCATATTGCCGGCGATGAGCAGCGAATTTGCCTGGTGCTCAAT
>SCUG01000498.1 GCA_004297645.1 Saprospiraceae bacterium
ATAAAAAATCAGGAACAGCGTGAAATCATAAAGAACCAGCGTCTTTCAGCGTCAAAAAAACCGTTTGGAATTTTTCTCTTAACACCCCTAAGTAAGAGTTGGTGATACTGGAAATTGAAACACATGAATATGACGCCTAAAAATAGTGCAGGATGTTTGATATTTTCCTTTTTTTTGAAAAAGAGGGCAAAACATTTTTCCCCATTCTTATCAAGGGCCTATTCCCTCAGTTTATCTTTTAATTAGCGATGTTTGCAGAAAACCCGTGTTCTTGTAAGCAAGGGATGTGACCTTTCGGGTTTATTTCATCAAAAGCACTAATCCGCAACGGCGGTTTTCCAAATTTCTTCAAAACTAAATCTTACGCCAATGAGACCTATCCTCATCATCGTACTCATCATTCTGGGATTGATTTTCGCCTTCTCCGGCTGTGGCAGCTACAATAATTTTGTGAAAAAAGACACCGCCGTGGAGCAGGCCTGGGGCAATGTACAAAGCGCCTATCAGCGCCGTGCCGACCTCGTCCCCAACTTAGTGGCCACCGTGAAAGGTGCCGCCAACTTCGAGCAGTCCACGCTCACGCAAGTCGCCGAGGCGAGAGCCAAGGCCACCAGCATTCAGGTGGACCCCACCAAGCTGACTCCGGAAAAAATGGCGGAATTCCAATCTGCACAAGGCGAGCTTTCCTCCGCCCTCGGCCGCCTGCTGATGGTCACGGAAAACTATCCCGAACTGCGGGCTACCCAGTCCTTCCAGGAATTGCAGGCGCAGTTGGAAGGCACCGAAAACCGCATCAAAGTGGAACGCGACAAATTCAACGGCGTCATCGCAGATTACAACACCGCCGTGCGGAAATTCCCGGCGAACGTTTGGGCCGGCATCTTTGGTTTCGACCGCAAAGCCGGCTTCGAAGCACAGGAAGGCGCACAAAATGCACCGAAAGTAGAGTTTTAAAGAAAGCAATAGACGGCAGAATATAGACGGCATTGTCTATTGTCTGCCGTCTATTGTCCATTGTCTCATGATAAATTTTTTCAAAAAAGAAGAAGAACAGCGCATCATCGCAGCTATCCGGGAAGCGGAGAGCCAGACTTCGGGTGAAATCAGGGTACACCTCGAAAAGGATTTCAAAGGGAAGGTGGAGGATGCGGCCACAAAAACTTTTGCCCGCCTGCGCATGGACCGCACGGCTGACAATAATGGTGTGCTCATTTTCATCGTGCCTTCCAAAAAGCAGTTCGCCATCATCGGCGGCAAAGGCATCCATGAGAAGGTGCCGCCCAACTTCTGGCAAGATGTGCGCGATGTGATGCAGCACCATTTCCGGGACGGAAATTACACCGAAGGCGTTTGCCAGGGCGTGCTGCTCGCCGGGCAAAAACTGAAAGAGCACTTCCCCTGGCAAAGTGACGACGAGAACGAACTGCCGGACGAGATTTCTTACGGTTGAATGAAAATGAAAATGAAAATATCCGCAGCCAGATACCTCCTACTGCTCCTTTTCTCCGGGTTATTCTCCGTGGCCTGGGCCAAACAGGTACCCCCGCCGCCCAACCCG
>SCUG01000499.1 GCA_004297645.1 Saprospiraceae bacterium
ACCCCAGCACCGCATTCTCCCCCAAGAACGGCTGCCGGTACACCCGCTTCCCCGTCGCCTTGTAAATCGCATTGGCCAGCGCCCCGAAGATGGGCGGGAAGGGCGGTTCGCCCATGCCCGTCGGGGCAATTTCGTTTTTCACAAAATGCACGTCAATCGCCTTCGGCGCTTCGCTCATGCGAATCATGCGGTACTTTTCGAAATTGGTCTTTTCCGCTGCGCCAGCCTTGAAGGTCATTTCGCCGTAGAGCGCATTGCCGATGCCGTCCGTCACGGCGCCCTCGGTCATGTTGGCGGCGGCGTCGGGGTTCACCACGATGCCGCAGTCAATGGCGCTCGTGACCTTCTGCACGACGGGCTTGCCGTTTTCCACCGTCAAATCCAGCACGTGCGCTGCGTAGCTGGCATGGCAGAAATAGGCAGCGACGCCCCGTGAAACCCCATCAGCCACAGGGGTTTTGCCCCAGCCTGATTTTTCCCGAACCAATTCCAACACCCCGGCATAGCGGGCAGGATCGTAATCGTTCTTTTCGCCGACGGGGTTTGTCTTGGCACGTTTCAGCAGTTCGAGGCGGAACTCGATGGGGTCTTTGCTCATTGCCTCCGCCAGTTCGTCGAGGAAGGACTGCTCGGCCCCAGCGATGAAGTTCGACCTCGGCGCCCGGAACGCCCCAATGGTGATGTTCGAGTCAATTTTCCAATCCTCCGCCAAGTAGTTGTCAATCGCCCCTGCGGGGAAACGGTCGGCGTGGAGTGGGCTTTCGGGGATGCCGCCAGCCTTCACGTGGAAGGCGATGAGCTGGTTGTTTTCATCCAAAGCTGCCCGGTAAACGGCGTGGTAGGCGGGGCGGTAAATGCCGTTGGTCATGTCGTCCTCACGGGTGTACATCAGCTTTATGGGTGCATTTACTTTCTGTGAAATGAGTGCTGCCTCCACCATGTAATGACTGTAGGCACGCCGCCCGAAGCCGCCGCCCATGCGGGTCATTTCGATTTCGATGTTCTCGACGGGGATGCCCATGCGGGCTGCCAGCGTCGGCTCGATGATGCCGGGGGCTTGCAGCGGGCCGGCCACTTTCACCTTGTCGCCCTTCACGTCGGCGAAGAAGTTCATCGGCTCCATGCAGTTGTGGGCGAGGTGCGGGCAGGAGTAGCTCCGCTCGATGACCTTGGCGGCCTTCTTGAACGCCGCCTCCGGGTCGCCGTCACGCCGCACGACCTTGCCGGGCTTGGCAGCCAAAGCCTCCATTTTGGCGTGGTGGCCGGCGCTGTTTTCTAATCCGGCAGGAACGGTCACGGACTGTTTGCCACCAAAACCTGCAACCGTCTCCGAGTAGGCGGAAAATGGTTCCCACTCGATTTTCAATGTCTTTTTTGCCTGCATCACCTCCCAGGTTGAATTGCCAACGATGGCGACGAGTTCCGGGAAGGCATTTGTGTCGAACATATTTTTTTCAAAGCCATCGTTGTAGGTTTTGATGACAAAAACGTCCTTGATGCCCGGCATCGCACGGGCGGCGGAGCCGTCCACCGATTTCAGTTTCATGCCAAATGCGGGCGGGTGTGCGACCATGGCGATGAGCATGCCGTCCACCTTGTAATCCACGCCGAACAGTGGCTCTCCCTTCACGATTTTCAGCCCCTCCACGTTCTTGCGGCTGGTGCTGATAATTTTGAAATCCTTCACGTCCTTCAGCGCTGGCTTCTCCGGCACGGGGATTTTGGCGGCAGCCGAGGCCATTTCGCCGTAGCCCGCCGACTTGCCGCTTTTTTCATGTTTCAAAACGCCTGCCTCGGTCGTGATTTCCGACGCTGGCACTCGCCACGCTTGAGCGGCAGCCTCCTTCAGCATCTGCTTGGCAGCAGCGCCCGCATTGCGAAGCGGCTCCCACTTGGACATGATGCCCCGGCTGCCCCCGGTGAACTGCCCAAATGCTGCGGGCGGGAACTTGACGGGGTCGTGCGGCGCCATTTCCACAAGGACTTTTTTCCAGTCCACGTCGAGTTCATCGGCCACTATCATGGGCATGGAGGTCATCACGTTCTGCCCGAATTCCGGGTTGGGCGAGAAGATGGTGACGACGCCATTCTCCCCAATTTTCAGGTAGGCGTTGAAGTTGAACCACTCCTTGGGCATGGTGAGCGCCGCATCGCTGGAGGCATTCTTACAGCCCGTCAGCCAGTTGACGCCGATGACGAGGCCGCCGCTGGCGAGGATGGTGTTGCGGAGGAAGGTGCGACGGTCGAGGGAAGTCTTCGTTATTGTCATTGCTGTATTGTTGAATTGGTTAAAATGGTTGAATTGGGGAATTGGCTGAACGGATTGGAAAGCCCGAAGGGATTTCTAAGCCGTTCAACGCAGAGGCGACCGGGCTTTTCTGTTTTTTTTTAGTGCCAAGACCGGGCTTAGAAATCCCTTCGGGCTTTCCAATCCCTACCCAGCAGCTGCCGTCTTTATGGCTGCTTTAATCCGCACATACGTTGCGCAGCGGCAAATATTCCCGTTCATCGCCCCTTCGATTTCGGCATCGCTGGGCTTGGGGTTTGCTTTCAGCAGGGCGGCGGCGTTCATGATTTGCCCGGACTGGCAGTAGCCGCATTGGGCCAGGGAACTGCACCTATCTGCCAACTATTTCGGCGACCTCATCAAGAAAGAAACGGGCAAAACAGCGCAGGAATTCATCCAGTCAAAACTGATAGAAGTGGCCAAGGAGCGGATTTTCGACCCATCAAAATCTATCAGCGAAGTGGCGTATGAATTGGGGTTTAAATACCCGCAGCATTTCAGTAGGTTTTTCAAGCAACGGGTGGGTTGCTCGCCGAATGAGTATAGGGGGATGAATTGAGAGGGGGCATAGCACCGTCGCACGCCTCCATCGCCGCCGTGTACCTCGTGCCCACCACTTCGATTTGCGCCGAGGCAGCTTCCATTTCCTGCAATTCCGCCGCCGTCAGTTCGAAAGCTTAAAAATAAGTTTTCACCGCAAATTCAAATTGCCCGATAAAAATTTCCTTCATGGGTTGGAAATTATTTTGCTCATAAAAGATAAGCATGGCTTTTTTGTAGTCAATGGCATCCACCGTTCTGAACGAAATCGGGCAATACCCATTTTCAATCAACATGGTGTTGCTGATAATCCGGGCTGTCCTTTTGTTGCCATCTACAAATGGCTGGATATAGGACAAGAGCAGCAAAGCCAATAGTGCTTTTTCAAAAACAGAAGATTGCCCGTTTATCAACCCGCACATTTGATGCAGCGCCTCTTTTATTTGAAATTCATTGTCCAAAGGGCTGTAATTGGTGCCTGTAATCCCCACCTTTCTAACCCTGATATTCCTTTCCACTCCCAATTCTTTCATCAATAAACTATGAATATCTTCGATTCTCGTCACCGTGAGGGGGCTCAAATAATCCTTTTGAGCCACTATAAAATCTATTGCCTCTTTATGGTTCAGCAGCATGACGGCATCGTCTTTTGTTTTCCCCGTAGCCGTTTTCTTTTCTTTGAGCAATCTTTCCGTTTCCAAAAGCGAATAGGTATTTCCTTCAATTTGAGAAGATTTCCAGCTCAAATCAATCGCCAGCCGTTCCATTTCCTTTTCATATTCCCTGGGCGACAATTGCGAAATATTTGCCCGGAATTGAGCCTGCAAGGCTTCCAATTTCGCAATTTCCATTTCTTTGAAAAGCGTCACTTCACGCAGAGTGACATTGATTAAATCAAGGTTGAAGGTTTTGTTAATCACCCTTTCATCAATTTCTTTTTCGAAATACCGATTGACCTCGATGGGGTAAAATAGCTGAAAATGTGGGGAACAAGAATATTTGCTCGCTTTTCCTGTCCCTTCTACGACGACCAAATCATCCTTCATCAACTGAGTAAGTAACCGCTTTACAGTCGCATAACTCCAGTCTGAATCAATGCCCTCAAATATTTCTTTTGAAGAACTGCGAGGATGCGCTTTAAGAAAATCTAAAACGCTATCCTGTTTATTGTTTGCCATGTTTTCATAAAAATTGAATTCAAGCTCAAGTGCTGTGTAAAAATAGCTCATTATTGAAAAATAGTGAGCTACAAGCCAGTTGTTTTTGAGCTACAATACATGGGCTTTGGGAAAATTCGACATCAAAGGTGGTGGTATGGCAGATGATGAGACTGTTACAATCCCTCACAACCCCGTGCTCGCCTCCATCGCCGCCGTGTACCTCGTTCCCACCACTTCGATTTGCGATGAGGCAGCCTCCATCTCTTGTAGCATCCCTATCCTCTAAGAATTCGGCTTATTCACCCCCAAGTTTTCCCAAACATATTTTTCCGGTCCTTCGATGATGTTCGCAATCAAAGTCGCCAAACTCTTCTGCGAAATCACCGAGCCTTTCTATGGCTCGCCCTTCCGAGTCAGTTCGTAGTCCACTTCATCGGCATTGGAAAACCAAGTAAACCGTCTATTCGAGGTTGTCGAGTTCAAAAGCTAAGGCAGCATTCCGCATTTAAAAAATAACTGCAAATTTCATCGCCAAGCGTGACAATAGTCACCTTCCTTCCCACACCCTTTATCGTACATTTGCGATAAACTATAAAACATGACCACCGAGACTTCACCATACACCGTACAACAGGAAAAAATGGCCCGCTACGCCAAGGCGCTCTCGCACCCGGCAAGGCTGTTCATCCTGGAGTTTCTGGACAAACAGTCCTGTTGCTTCGTGGGCAATATCGTGGACGAGCTGCCGATGGCGCAGTCCTCTGTTTCGCAGCACCTCAAGGAGCTGAAGGACGCCGGGCTGATTCAGGGCACTGTTGACCCGCCACGGGTGCAGTATTGTGTCAACCGCAAGAACTGGTCGGAGGCGAAGGCGCTCTTCAGCGAGTTCTTTGAAGTTGAATCAATGGTCTAAAAACACACCAGCCATGAAAGCATTCGTCAGTTACGTGGTTCAGGACAATGCAGGCCACAAGCACCTGTCGGAGGTCGTCAACATTGACACCCCGCCCTACACTTTCAACGCCGACCCGCCCGTGACGCAGGTCATGGAATGGGCGGAGAAAAAGAGAACCGAGCTGAAAAAGGGCGAGGAACTGGTGGTCGTGAATGTATTGAAATTGTAACCTTTAAAACAAAGCAACATGCCGGAAATAGCAACATCGGAAAGGCAGATTACCCTGTTTTACAGCTCCGAATCTGTCAGGGCAAAAAAAGTGCTGGCACTTGCCCGCACGAAAGAACTGCCCATCCGGGAGATTGACATCCTGGCCACGCCCCTGACGGGCACGCAGATACTGGAACTGGCGGGCAACCTGAACGTGAAGGTGGAAGACCTCGTCAATCAGGAACACCCCTATTTCAAGGAACACTTCGGGCACCACGACTTTTGCGCCACGAACTGGCTCAAAATGATTGAGCACAACCCGCAGATTTTGAAACAGCCCATCGCCATGCGGGGTGACAAGACCATCCTCATTGAAACCCCGACCGATATTTTACAACTATAAGCTCAAAAAAATTTAACCAAGCCCATCGTTTATTTGCGATGGGCTATCATTCAATTTCAACATGAAAAGTATCAAAATCCTGGGCACAGGTTGCCCAAAATGCAAGCAAACCACCGCAGCGGTCGAAGAGGCCGTTCGGGAAACAGGCGTGGAAGCCACGGTCGAAAAAGTGGAGGACATCATGGAAATCATGAAGTACAACGTGCTCGTGACGCCCGTGCTGGTCATTGACGAAGAAATCATGGTGAAGGGGCGGGTTCCTACCAAAGCGGAAGTGATGCAACTGTTGACAAAATAGCCCGCAAAAATGGAATACACCATCAACGCCCAATCCGTGGCGCACCAATCGGCCTCGGTGCATGTGAAATCGGTGGTGAACGCCTTTGGCATCACGCCCGCCACCGAGGCTGATTTGCCCAACCCGGCGGAGTTGTTCCTGGGGTCGTTCGCTTCCTGCATCCTGAAAAACGTGGAGCGTTTCTCCGATTTGCTGCACTTCGATTACGAAGGGGCAACGATTAAGGTGAGCGCCATCCGGGAGGAACTGCCGCCCCGCTTGGACAAAATCCAGTACAACTGACCATTTTCAGCAAGGACGAACGACTGAGGCCGGATTTGCTGAAGAAAAACATCGAGCGGCACGGGACTATTTTCAACACCGTAAAAGGCAGTTGTGAAATTACCGGCGTCGTACTTCAATCATCGCAACCATTTATTTCAATCGATAATCAATAAAACATCAATCACAATGGAGACTAAGCAATTGACCGTGCATGAAATCTGCCCCACCACCACCCAATCCTGGGTAAAAAAAGGCGCACTGCTGGTGGACGTGCGGGAAAAGGACGAAGTGGAACAACTGGCTTACGATGTGCCGAACATCGTCAATATCCCGCTCAGCGAATTTGAGGACAGGTACCACGAGCTGCCGTTGGACAAGGACATCGTGATGGTATGCCGCAGCGGGGGCAGAAGTTTGAGGACTACCGCCTATTTGGTCAACAACGGCTACAACCCCGACCGTGTGGTAAACATGCAGCACGGCATCATCCGCTTGGCACAAAAAGGGTTCCCGACGAAGGGCGATACCTCCTCCGTTTTGTCGGGCAATGAAGGCAGCGGCTGCTGTGGGCCAACCGCCTCAAAAACCACGCAGTCCAGTTGCAATGGCGGTTCGAATGGCAGTGGAAGTGCTTGTTGTTAAACCTCAAAACCATCAAATTCAAAACTCATGTTCGACTGGCTACAACATTTCGCCGACTGGCTGATTTACAGCGTGTTCGGCATCGGGGCGGAAACGCATTTGGGCGCAGCCCTCAATTTCTTCGTCTATGACACCATCAAGATATTGCTGCTGCTCTTCCTGATTGTCTTCCTGATGGGCATCGTGAACGCCTACTTTCCAGTCGAGCGCTTGCGCAATTACCTGAGCCGCAACAAGCTCTACGGCGGGGAACACCTGCTGGCCGCCACGTTCGGGGCGTTCACCCCGTTCTGCTCCTGCTCGTCGGTGCCGCTGTTCATCGGCTTCGTGCGGGGTGGAATCCCGCTGGGCGTCACCTTCTCTTTCCTCATCACCTCGCCCCTGGTAAATGAGGTGGCACTGGCCATGTTCCTCGGCATGTTCGGTTGGAAAACGACCCTGATTTACGCCACTAGCGGCATCCTGCTCGGCACAGTCGGCGGTTGGGTTTTGGGCAAAATGAACCTCCAGCGCTACCTCAGCGATTGGGTGAAACAGCTTTGGGAAAACGCCCAACACGAAACCGATGCATTGGAAGCGGACGCCCAGACCTTTGCGCAGCGGCTGCCCGGCATCGCCCTTGGCGCTTGGGACATTGTGAAGGGCGTGGTGCTGTACGTCGTCATTGGCATCGGCATCGGTGCTGCCATGCACGGCTTTGTGCCCGAAAACTTCTTTACGGCCTACCTCGGCGGTGGCCAATGGTGGACCATCCCGCTGGCTGTCATACTGGCGGTGCCTTTGTACGCCAATGCAGCGGGCATACTGCCCGTCATCCAGGTGTTGGTGGTCAAGGGGGTGCCGCTTGGCACTGCCATCGCATTCATGATGGGCACGGTGGGCTTGTCGTTGCCGGAAGCTACGCTG
Organism: Saprospiraceae bacterium; assembly: GCA_004297645.1. GTDB lineage: Bacteria > Bacteroidota > Bacteroidia > Chitinophagales > Saprospiraceae > UBA6168. Next base: position 7,606 of record SCUG01000499.1, read on the forward strand.
CTGAAAAAGGTGATGACGATGCGGTTGATTGCCATATTTTTTGGGGTGGTGACGGCTTTCATCATCCTGTCGGGCTATTTGTTTAACTTGGTTTTTTGAAAAACATGCCGCACAACCACAGCCATACCATCACATCGCCAAACGAAATCAACCGCTCGTTTTTGATTGGCATTGCATTGAACACGGCCTACGTGGTCGTTGAAATATATTATGGCTGGCGCAACAATTCCACATCATTGCTTTCCGATGCGGCGCATAATGTGGGCGATATTTCGGGTTTGTTATTGGCGTTTTTGGCTTTCAGGTTGCAGCATATAAAGCCTTCCAAAATCTTTTCCTACGGTTTCAGAAAAGGCTCTATTGTGGCCTCGTTCATTAATTCCATACTATTGGCGTTTGCCATTGGGGCCATTGCATGGGAAGGCGTTCATAAAATATTGAACCCAAGCCCGTTGAGCGGAAGCGTCATTATGTGGGTGGCATTGATGGGCGTTGTCATCAATTTTATATCCGCATTGTTTTTCAGGAAAAACCAAAAGGGCGATTTGAACATAAAAGCTGCTTATTGGCACTTAATGGCCGACGCCCTGGTCTCATTGGGCGTGGTGGCGAGCGGTATCATTATTCAATATACGCATTGGTACGCCTTGGACGGCGTAACGGCCATCGTGATTGCGGTGGTCGTTTTGTTCAGCACCTGGAACCTCTTCAAGGACAGCGCCATTGCCATGCTGGACGGAGTGCCTGCGTCTATAAAAGCGGACGAAATCAAAGCGCATTTGTTGGAAGTAGAAGGCGTGTCCGATATCCACCATATCCATATTTGGGGCATCAGCACCAACGAAACCGCCCTGACCGCCCATGTCATCATTGAGGACGTGGCGAATATGACGCTCATCAAAGAAAGCATTAAAACAGAACTTATGGAACACGGCATCGGCCACAGCACCCTTGAATTTGAAACTGAAAAAGAAAAATGCTTAGACCAAAACGCAGCATGATGCAAACTGAAATTTACAAACCATACCTGAAAGGATGGCTGCTGTTCATGGCAGTTATACTTTTGAACGCCAGGTTTTGTCCATTTGACATTTGCTATTAAACTTTAGCCATCCGGGTAATCGGGATGCAGCCAGAACCAAATAGGCCTAGTACAAATAGTGAGGGCAATGAAT
>SCUG01000500.1 GCA_004297645.1 Saprospiraceae bacterium
GGGCGTTTGCGTCAAAGAATACCGCAACGGAGAGTTGCTCAGCATCACCCGCCGCGATTTTCAATTCAACGTGGCGAAATGCGACCCCACCGTGGTGGCCGACATCAAAGAGGATGAAATGGTGAACCAGCAGGGGCAGCAACTTTTCGTGGTGAATGCCTGCGGCAATTACGTCGAGTTCACCAATCAGAGCTTTCAGGCGCAATTCATCAATGCTTACCGGTGGGAATTTGACATCAACGGCATCACTAAAACCATCAATGACTGGAATGCGGCGGTGGAATTTCCGGCACCGGGGGTTTATTTCGGTGAACTCATCCTCAACCCCGGTACCAGTTGTGGCGATACGGCCCACATTCAGGTCAATGTGTTTCCCAGCATAGCCTCCGACTTTGAATTTGCGTACGACACTTGCGTGGCCGGGCCTGTGTCGTTTACCGATTTGTCGGCCACCGGCGCCGGGCCAAATGCCATTGTGAACTGGGAATGGGATTTTGGAGACGGGATATTTTCGGCGGGAAAAGACCCGGAACACAGCTACCATTTGCCGGGCAACATTCCCGTGAAATTGCGGGTGGAAGACGTGAATGGCTGCATGGCCACCAAGACCCGGATGGTGCCCTATTTCCCGGTTCCCCAGTTCCTCGTCGTGGCGCCCAGCGAGTACATCGGCTGCCAGCCCGCCAGCATATTTTTCAACAACCTCTCTTTTCCGGTGGATTCCAACTACACCACCAATTGGAATTTTGGCGATGGCACCACGGGAATTGGCATCAGCCCGACGCATATCTATGAGAACGTTGGAGTTTTTGATGTTTCCTTAGAAATTATTTCACCTTTAGGCTGCCAAATAGATACCATTTGGCCCGGCCTTATTACCGTGTTGCCAAGCCCGGTGGCAGGCTTCTCCTTCTCGCCGCCGCGGCCCAGCAACCTGGAGCCTACGGTGCAATTTAGCGATGAATCCGTTGGCGCTGTCAAATGGAAGTGGAGGTTCGGAAGTTCGGGCACTTCAGTGGAACAGAACCCGGTTTTCACTTTCCCCGACACGGGTATTCAAGTGATACAGCAGGTAGTGTTTCACGAGAGTGGCTGCCCCGACACGGCCCTGCAATTGATAGACGTAATACCTGAGGTGCGCTACTATCTGCCCAACGCCTTTACCCCCAATGGCGACGGGGTCAATGACTTTTTCGGCGGCACCGGAATGATGGAGGGTGCCACGAATTTCACCCTGTCCATTTGGAACCGGTACGGCGAAAAACTCTTTGAAACAGCAGACCCTTTCGAACGATGGAACGGCCGCAAAAACAGCACCGGCAATTTGGCCCCGCAGGGGGTGTATGTCGTGCAGGTTTATTTCAAAAACCCGCGCGGTGAGCTTATCCATGTAAAAGGATTTGCCACGCTAATCAAATGATGTACAGAAATCAATGTTCGCGGGAACCACCCCGCGGCCAGACGATAGTCGAAATACCAACGGATGAAACACCTGTACCTTATTGCTACCTTATTGATAGCCAGCACCACGCTCAGTGCCAAGCACATCATCGGCGGGGTGCTGACCTACGAATGCCTCGGCGGCGGCAACTACCGCTTCACGATGAAAATGTACCGTGATTGCGCCGGAGGCGGCGCCAATTTCGACTTCAACGCCCCTTTTTCCATTTACAAAGGCGGCAACCCCGTACCTGAAACCACCATTTACATCAGCCCCAGCATTGTCACCAATATACAACCGGAGGCCAATCCCTGCCTGGAACTTCCCCCAAACTTGTGCGTGCAGGAGGGTATTTATGTTTTTGAATATCAATTTTCAGACTGGCCTTCCGACGAAAGTTACCACATCTCCTATCAGCGTTGCTGCCGCAATGAGAGCATCACCAATATCAAGACTCCCGGCGATGTGGGCGCCACATTCACCGTGGAACTCACACCGTTGTCGCAATCGCTGTGCAACAACAGCCCGGTCTATAACTCCTTCCCGCCCATTGTCATTTGTGTAAACGAGCCGCTCGTGTACGACCACAGTGCGGTGGACCCCGAAGGCGACCAGTTGGTGTACGAGCTGTGTTCGCCGCTGCTCGGCGGTGGCCTCGGCGGCCTCGGCGGCGGCAATCCCAATGCCTGCGACGGCATCGCCCCCGACCCGGCCTGCCCGCCTCCTTACGAATTCGCAGGTTATGTCAATCCGCCATACAGCCCGCTCAACCCCATGGGGGGCAACCCACAGGTGACCATTGACCCCGTCACCGGGATGCTCACCGGTACCCCAATGATGCAAGGGCAGTTTTCCGTGGCGGTTTGTATTTACGAATACCGCAACGGCCAACTGCTCAGTGTCGTGCGGCGCGACTTCCAGTTCAACGTGGCCAATTGCGAACCCCTCATCAATGCAGACATTGGCGGCGAAAACGTCGCTGGGGTGAACGACTCCTACTTTGTGCGCACGTGCAACGGCCCCACCATCAGCCTGAACAACCTGAGCACCAACCCGGCCAATATCAGCGATTGGCGCTGGGAATTTTACATCGCAGACAGCACCCACGTTTTCGATACCTGGGATGTCACGGTGACCTTCCCCGAAAGTGGGGTTTACGAAGGCGTACTACTCCTCAATCCCAACTCCGACTGCGGCGACACTGCCTCTCTTCTCATAGAAATATACCCGGAATTAGTGCCCGCTTTTGAATATACCTACGACACCTGCGTGGCCGGGCCAGTCAGCTTCAACAATTTGTCGTTCATAGACGGGCCGGGGGTCATTGACTCGTTTCGGTGGAGCCTCGGCGACGGCACCATAGATACTACTTTTACCAACCCCGTCCACATCTATGATGAGCCGGGAGTGGTGGCTGTCAATCTGGAAATATGGGACGAGCATGGCTGCTCCCGCGACACCTCTCGTGCAGTGGTATATAAACCCGTACCGGCGCTCTTACTGGTGCGGCCCAACGACACCGTCAGTTGCGCCCCGGCAACGCTGTTTTTCAACAACCTATCTTTCCCCATCGACCCCACTTACGCCATCCGCTGGGATTTTGGCGACGGGGATACAAGTGCAGTCATCAGCCCGGTGCATGTTTACCGGCAGGAGGGTCTTTACGATGTGGAGCTGGGCATCACCTCTCCCATCGGCTGCCACATAGACACCCTTTACAAAGACCTGATTCAGATACTTGCCCCTCCTGTGGCTGGTTTCTATTTCGACCCCACCGAGCCTGACAATTTCCACCCTGAGGTCAGTTTTTTTGACCAATCTATCCATGCCGTGCATTGGGACTGGTTTATCAATGGGCAACTCGTGTCGCAAAACCCGGACTTCGACTACTCTTTCCCGGACACGGGCATACAGCAAGTGAAGCTCATCGTCACACACCCCGAATTTTGCCTTGACACCTTGGTGCAGTACATTGACGTCAGGCCTAAAGTCACGTTTTTTCTACCCAACGCCTTTACGCCGAACGAAGACACCGTGAACGACTTTTTCTCTGGAACGGGCGTGACCCGCGGCATCACCAATTTCCGGCTGGAAATCTGGGACCGCTGGGGCCAACGGATTTTCGAAACCGGCAACCCGAAGGAGGCGTGGAATGGCAGGGTGAACAACACCGGCAGGCAGGCGCCGGGCGGCGTCTATGTCTGCCTCGTCTCCTTCACCGGACCGCGGGGCGAACCTTTTGAACACAAGGGTTTTGCCACCCTCATCCGGTAGTTGGCAGCTCGTCACTGGCGGGTTTCAACAAAATTTGAACGAAATTTATCCAAAG